>CAYPUD010000007.1:0-17096 GCA_964413955.1 uncultured Methanosarcinales archaeon | reverse complement strand
AGAACTTAGAGCAAGTCCTAATTGAATGCAAGAAAGAGATTAAGAAAAATTCAACTGAAATTTCTGAAGCAGAGAGAAACAACAACACTATTAGAACTGAGCCAAGCAGGCTCACTAGAATCCAACTAAAGAAAATACATCAACGCCAAACACAAAACCACATCCTAAACACAATCTTTTGGCGCACTAGAATCTACACAAGAGTCAGCTAAAGCAACACAAATAGCAAAGGGGAATCACATCATTGACTTGCAGGCTCATAAAAGTTTAGCTAATGAGGTACAGGCAGATAAACTAAAGCTAAACCACCAAGACCAAGCAAAAATCTGCAAATGTATTATTTTTGCGAATGTATTATTTTGATTGTTATTGATCAAATCCTGCTGATGAAGCCTCTTCTTGGCTCAAAGATATCGCCACCTCTCTTCAGCTTCTGAATAACTTCCTCTGTCTCACTCTCACCTAAACCCTTCTCTTCAGCTGCTTTAATGATATCCTCAATAGGAATTGTCTTACCCAACTTGTTCTCAAGCTCAGCGATAATCTCTTTCACAAGAATCAACTTATTCCTCTGGCTCGCAGGAATCTCACTAGCTATCCTGTCAATGTCAAAAGTGCCAGACTCCTCGTCAAACGCAACTTGTTTAAGACAAAAATCAAGCAAAGTGATTGCTCTCTCAGCGTCTTGTTTGGTGACCTCAGAACTCAACCTCAACTTAGCGCTTGCTTCAGAAAGCCTAACCAAACCCTCAAGCTGCCTAGGAGAAATAGGAACAGACTTCGCACCCTGATTGACAGCCTGAGTACGCATCTTAATATAGTAATCCTGCAAAAAATTGATCGCTTCATCAGTCAAAACAGGACGAATATTCTGACGAGCAAAAGCAAAATATTTCCTCAAAAGATTAGTATCAATCTCAGGCTCCTCAACATCATTCTTATGCAACTCAAGAATAAACCGCGCAGTCCGCTCATCCTTCCGTATCTCAGGCAAATCCTTAATAGGAAAAATCAAATCAAACCTATTGATTAAAGTAGGGGGTAGATTAATCTGATTAGCAACAGTGTCGTACGGATCAAAACGACCATACTTAGGGTTTGCAGCAGCAAGAACTGTAGTTTCTGCTCTCAAAGTTGCCTGGATATTAGCTTTACTAATAGTCACACTCTGCTGCTCAAGAGCCTCGTGCATAGCCCAAGTATCCTCCCGACTCATCTTATCAAGCTCATCAATACAACACAACCCCTTATTAGCCAAAACCAAAGCCCCTGCCTCAAGACTCCAACCCTGCAAGAATTCGTCCTTCACAACACTAGCAGTAAGGCCTGCTCCAGACGCACCTTTACCAGTAACGTATCTTGCTTTAGGAGCAACGAAAGTGGCTCTTTTCAACAATTGAGACTTGCCTGCACCAGGATCTCCAACAAGCAAAATATGAATGTCACCCCTACTAACAACACCGTCCCCCCTAACTTTCCTAACTCCCCCAACCAACATTAAAATCAAAGATTCTTTAATCTTTTCATGACCATAGATGGACGGTGCAATACTCTTCACAATCTTCTGAACAACAAAAGGATCCTTAGCAAGCTCTTTAATCCGCGCTAACTCCTCCTCATTAATGGTGATATCACTAAAATCCTCCTCAATAGTCTCAATAGAATTCGCTTCAATCAACAAATCAAATCTAGTGCTTTGCACACCGCTCTTTGTGATTATAGGAACTTCCTTAATGACACCAACAACCCGAATCTTAGTCCCTGGATTAGTCTTTTTCTCACCAATAGGACTGACAAGATCATTCTTAAGAAACACATTCATCCTCTTAGGCTGCTCACCCCCTTCTAACTTCTCAGGAATCTCCTCAAGAACCAAACCCTGGGCGTCAACCAACTCCTTACTCAACAGCCTAAACTTACCTTTCCTGCCACAACTACACCTGGAAGGCTCCTTAAACTTATTATCCAACTGCAATACAGGCAAAATATTCCCGCAACTAGGACACTCAAACCTCGCAGCAACAACCTGAGGGCGAACATCACTCTTTTGCCTGACAACACCCTCAAAAGAAAATAATTTCTTCAAATGAACGCTTCTGATGTTCCTAATCATCAACTCTGCACTGTGCGGCAGATTAACAAACCTCAAAGCAAAATTATTCACTTCCTTGCCAAGATCCAACTGGCTGACAGCAATCTCACCTGCCTTAAAAACATCATCAGGCTGGTCAAGAAGGAGATCTGCTAATTCAAGGTCAAACTTAGCCAATTCAGAGAAGTCAACAACCAAAAAATTCTCACCAAGCCTGACTTGCTCTAACAATTTCTCTAACTGAGTCTTCTCAAGAAACTCCTGAACTTTCTGAATCATCTCTGAAGAGTCCATAATAAAAAAACAGAAAGATCCCTTATTTTAAATGATTTGTTATTCTACATCGTAATTTTTTAACAACAACGTTAATTAGTAAAAGAAAAAAGCAACAAATCAAGCACAAAAAAGCAATTAATTGATTGTTGTCAGTTCAAACAACATTCTTTAGTATCTCAATAAGCTTATCAACAACATCATTCACTTCATCCTCGCTCTTGGTGCCAGTGCAAACTATCTTACCATTACTGAACAACAAGAAAGTCGCTCTGTGGTTAGGAAGCTTATAAACCAAACCAGGGAATTGCTCAGGCTCGTATTCAGTATTATCTAATTTCATAGCAAGAGCATTCAGATTAAGGTTCATACCAATACTCCCTGAAGCAACAATATTTTGGATCTCAGGCACAGGCACTTCTTTAATCTTAATATTTATCTTCTCAAGATTCTTGATAATCTTCTTAATAGACTCATGCACTTTCTCCATACTTCTCGCGCCAGTGCAAACAATCTTGCCACTGCTAAAGATCAGTGCGCTAGTCTTAGGGTCCTTGATCCTGATAACTAAGCCAGGAAATTGTTCAGGATTGTACTCTGTATTAGGCAAGGTCGCAGCCATCTTCTCTAAAGGAATGTCATGGCCTAAAGAAGCAGACACAACAATATTAACAATCTCAATCTTCTTCTCAGCTTTGCTCTGCTTTTTAGCAGTTTTAGGCTTGCTTTCTTTAGCAGCAGGCCTTTTCTTACTCTTAACAGGACTTTTTTTAGTGATTTTCTTAACAGATTTTTTACTAACTTTCTTAGCCATAATTCCCCCTCGAAGACTTATAAATGTTATTTATAAATAAAACTTTATAAAGGTTGTGATTTCAAAGTCAAAAAAATAGCACAAATCATTTTTTTTCTATATAGAAAAAATGTTTAAAAATAAGAAGCGATGCAGCAATAAAATGGCCTTGAGCTGAAATTTAGGCGCGAAAGAGCAATAAGCACTCGCAGACTTTTGGGCTGAACAAGAAGAGCGCGAAACAGTGTTAGGTGTAATGATAAAAGGCTCTTAGGTTAGAAATTAGGCGTCCTTGATGCTGTGAAAAGTAATGGCAGAAAACTCTAAAGTTAAACAAGAGGCGCACGAAAGAGAGTGATGCGCAGGAGCAGAAAACTTTTGGGTTGAACAAGAGGCGCGCTGCTTGCACGCGGACTGATATTTGTGGTTGTTTTCTTCTGAAAGAAAAATCGCAGAATTATTGGTGGGTTTTGAGAGAAAAAAGACAGAAATTGTAGAGAATTATTGGCAGAGTTTTTCTTAAGCAAAAAAAATGGGCAGAATGTTTAAACTGAAAATAATCAATGCTAAAAAACCAAAGAAGCCTGCGCCATGCAGTAGATGTGCAGTATGTTGAAATAAAAAACAAAAACAAGAAAGGAATTCAATAAACCTTCAACATTTTTCTTAACAGAATACTAAAAACAACAGCAAAAATGATGTATGCCCAAAGCCAAGTCAAGCCAAACAAAACTTTCAACTTCTTCTGACGGACAGAAATCATCATGATCTTACCATTCGTTTTCTTTACAGGAGAGACATATTTTTGTTCATCTGTAATGAGAACCTTCTTCTGAACAGAATCATTCTGAAAATTAAAAGTCATCAGATGTTCCCCTTCAATCCCTTTAAAAGAAAAAACAGCCTTATCACCAACAACACTCTTAGACAAACCGTCCAAAACAGTCAGGCCATCATCAACCTCAACAGAAACATTACCTTGAAGGTTCTTATCAACAAAAACATCAACACTAAACTGTTGGTTAGGCAGGATAGGCTCAAAATACAAAGCAGAATTCATCCAACCAAAAATAAGAATAATAGGAATAAAAGTAACCAACGTCGGCTTGAAACTCTCCTTCATATAAGTCAGGTTCAACTCAGTCACTTTTTTCTGAATCTCCATCATCTTAGCAGGATCTTTCCTAAACTGCTTCATCTGCTTCTGAAACTTCTTAATATCCTGTTTCAACTGCTTCATCTTATGTTGATCAGTCATCCACTTATAGATAAAAACCATCAACAAACTAACCAACAAAGAAATTATGATAATTGTAGATAAAACACCAAGCCGCAACAAAGGCCTAAAGATAGGATCCAAAAAATTCTCAAACATTCAACCACCCCCCATAAACTTACGCATCATAGGATTCATATCCATCATATGCTCTTTAGCAATTTCTTCGTATAAACGATAAATGATCATGACAGTCAACAACAAACCAGTTCCATGAGTCAAAGCACCACTAATATCCGCCAATCCCGCAAGCAAACCAACAGCAATAGCTCCCATAACTGTCAACGGCTTTATATATCTATCTAATAACCTTTCAAGAACCCTCTTATCATTCCTAAAACCAGGAATCTGCAGACCAGAAGCCATAATTTGTTTTGCTTGGCTTTTGGCATCCATACCACTAGTCTGGACCCAAAACCAAGAAAACAAAACAGAACCACCAATCAGAAAAATAATATAGATAGAAGCATGACCAAAATCAGCAAGAGTAACACTCCCTTTGATAATCTTACCAACAATATTAGGCGCGTGAATCCACCTCACCAAACCAGAAGCAGGGCTATTACCCACAAAAGTACCAAAAATTGGGAACCCCCAATTCTGAAGCAAACGCGCCCATAACTGAATATTGGCAATAAGCGCAGAAACAAGAATCACAGGAATGTTAGAAGTATAAATGAAAGACAAAGGCCAACGAATACCCTGACCCCTGACCCTGCCAAAAGACAAAGGAATCTCAACTTTCATGGCCTGAGAATAAACAGCCATGACAAAAACAACAATCGTGCTGACAATACCAGCAATCATCAAAATAGCTGTAGTAGGGTTGCCAGCACCCAAACTCTGAAACAAAGCAGGAATCGCGCCACTAGCAAAACCTGTTGGATTAGTCGGAGAAGGCAAAGGAGACAAAATCCTGATAAACAAAGACTGAGACACACCTGCAGCGATAAACAAACTGATACCACTACCAAAACCCCACTTGCTAACAACTTCATCCATAAACATAATCAACAAACCACCAAGAAACAACTGCAGGACGAGCAATAATTGCAATTGGAAATAAAGGGGAGTGCCAGCGAACTGTGCGGGAGGAGCCAAACCACCCATAAACACATAAACTCCTCCCTCAAACAAAATAAAAAGAATAGACAAAACCTTCTGCACACCCTGAAAATTCTTCTTACCCTCTTTAGTTGTCAAATCAAACTTGACCAAACCAGAACCATTCAACAACTGCAAAACAATCGATGCAGTAACAATAGGGCCAATACCCAGAGAAATAATACTTCCAAACTTTGCACCAATGATGACAGACAACAACTCAAACCTTTGCAAAGCATTATTACCCAACCCAAAAAGAGGAATCAAACCAAGAACAAAAAACAAGATCAAAATAATAAGAGTCCACTTAAGCTTCTCCTTAAAAGTCAATCTTTTCTTAACAGGCCCAGCAACTTCAGGCAGGTTAAATAAAATTTTTTTCCATAAAGACATAATCCTAAACCCTCATTATTCAACTAAAACCATCATTTCTTGAAATAATCCCAATACAACATTTTCAAATCACAAACATTTCAAACAATTACTCATTCAACACAACTGTGCAGCCAGCTTTTTCCAACTTATTAACAACCGCTTTTGAAGCAGAAGCGACGCTAATCTTAAACTTATGCTTAATCTTACCAAAACCAAGTAATCGTGAATAACCAGCTTTAGCCAAATCAACAGCAATAAAATCCCCTTCTTTCTTAGCAAAACCCTTATCAAAGAAAACATCCAGCTTGTCTTCAAGCGTGCTTAAATTAATGACTCTCACACTCTTTTTAGTCCTAAACCTGACAAAACCACTCTTGCCAAAATACTCAGTCTTCCAAACATTAGGCTTTTTCTGGTCAGCCTTCTTACCAGTTCCTGCTTTACCCCTACCACCACGATGACCTGCCCCCCTATGTGTCTTACCAAAACCATGCTGGCGCACACCACGCATAGACCTTGATTTTTTACGTCTTTTAACAGTCATTTTCACAACATCCTCTTAATAAGATCATTAATCTTATCTTTCCTGTCACCATAAGCTCCTCCCTTAGCAAAAGGAACCTTAACACCCTTCCTACCATAACCCTTCAAAGGTGGATGCAAAGCAAAAACAGGGCCTTCACCCCTCTCTTTCAAAAGCTTTAGAGTATCATCATCACCAACACCCCAAGTAATAAGGTGCTTAACCTTATCAAGAACACCCTGAATCGCAGGAGAATCATCAATAACCCTGCAAGCATTAACTCTTCCAAGTTTCAAATGCTTCAGAGAGTCCTTTATCTTTTTAGGAACACCAATAACTCCCCTAATCTGAACAATAATAATCTTACTCATTCTCATTCCTCTTAATCTTACCTTCAACCAAACCAACCCTTTTTGCAGTGGCACTATTAAACTTACTCTCACTTAACTTCTTAAGAGCATCAACCAACGCAGCAATAAGATTAGTCTTAACACGAGTCTGTCCAAAAGTCTTAGACCAAACATCCCTAATACCAGCAAGCCTTAAAACCTTCTGGCACTCCTGCTCAACACACAAGCCCTTACCCTTAGGAGCAGGCATAAGCTTGATACGAACAGAGCCACACTTACCTTCAATAGCCATAGGGATAGTGTGAGGAGAACCACAATTACACTCCCAACTGCCACAACCCCTCTTAATCTTAAATAAATTCAGCTTAGCTATCCTAATCGCTTTCTCACGGGCGGGAACAGTATCCTTACTCTTACCAGAACCAACACCAACATAACCATCACCATTACCCACCACAGCAATACAAGAGAAAGAAGGCTTATTACCTTCAGGAGTCTTTTTCTGAGTCTGCTTAAAGATCCTCCTGGCACCACCCCCAAACTTACCTTTAGACTGGCCAATAAGCAACAATTCATTCTGCAAATCAGGCACTAAAGAATCAACAATCTCGGGCTCCAGAATAGGCAAGCCCGCATCAAGAATATCATCAATATCATTGATTAAACCATCTTTAACCTTCTTGCCAACCCCTGTCTTAGGCTTCCAACCCTCAATCTCAACATTCTTCTTAACAGGCTCTAAAGGAGCTTCTTCACTAGGAATCTCTGTAAGCACATCCTTCTCAACCTCAAGAGTCACTTCATCATCTACAATCTTTTCAGCATCCAACTCATTGGTTTCTTCTGTCTTAATTATTTTTTCTTCAGTCATTTTCCTAAAATTTTCTGCTTAACCTCCTTGAAATGATCGACAATCTTTTCAGGATCAAGACGTTCACTGACCTTAGAGAATTGCCTTTTGAACTTTTCCTTATCGGCTTTCAAAAATTTAGCAAAATCAGCAATATTCTTTCCAGAGATCACATCCTCAGGAGGAAACATAGACTCTGCGCAAGGAATCTTTAGGCCACCATCTATACAACCTTTGACAAAAGAATAAATAACCCCTCCCTTTAAAGAAGTCTGCAAACCAATATCAAGTACACACTCCTTATTTCCAACTTTTTTAGCGAACAAAAGACCTAACAAATAAGCTGAGGGCATGTTGTTCAAAGCACCCTTCCAACCTACCTTGACAAGCGCTTTACTATCAACCGAGACCAGAACCTTATCACCAACATCAAAGAACTCAACAAACTGCGCCCTAATAAACCTAGAACTTCTCCTAACAACAACCCTTGGCTTCTTACTAAGCAAAAGCTTCAACCTCTGCCTATAATTAGTCTTACCAGACCTGCTCCTCCTGTAATAAACCGTCCTAGTTTTGAAATTCTTCATTTTTTAATAACCAACCCTTGTTCTTCAATAAATAATTTGATGTGCCTCTTGCTCCTGAAAAAACCCCCCTTTGCCTTAAGATAAAGATTTCTGAAATCCTTATTAGAGATGTAGCCCTTGCTCTTCAACACTTTCAACAACCCTCTCTGTGCTCTAATCTTATTCATCCATTTCTCTTTAGGATTAGATCTCGCAGTCGCTTTTCCTTTTCGAGAACCATGGCCTTGCTGCCTGCCCTTCCTTTTCTGCACTTTCTTCTTTCTTGAATGAAAATTACCCTTGCCTTTGACCTGTTTTTCTTTAATCAATCCACTATTGATAAGCCCTTTCACGTCTGCCTTAGTGATGGCTTCCTTTATTTTCTCAAGCTCATTGCTATCAAGCCTAATTCGTCTAGGAGAAGACTTCAAAATCCTTGCAGCAAGCTTTTTTTGTAATTTCATCTTAACCTCGTTTAGTCAAAATTTTCTCCATTTCTTTTTTTTCTTCTTTCTTCTTCTCTTCAGCAGTCACTTTCTCCTCTAATTCAGCCTTTTTCTTCTTAACCTTAACAGCAGAACTTTCCTTCTTAGATTTCATCTTCTTAGCACGATCTTCTTTTCTTTTACTTAACCAATCTTTAAGTTCTGCAATCTTTTTAGAAGGATCTTTACAAGCAAAGATTTTAAAACCTTTCTCAGCAGCTTTTTCAAGCAATAAAATCCGGCTCTTCAAGCCAACCTTTGCAGCAATCACAATCTTATGAGTTTTAGGATCAAGATCTTTGAGACCGGCAAGGTTCTCAACCCTTGTTAAAGCAAGACCACTCGCATCCAAACCCCTCACTTTAGCAGGACCCCTAAAACCAACATTAACCCTTTTCCTGTGACCTGCAAACTGATGGCGCATCTTACTCTGAAGACCTCTTGGGCGTCTCCACTTACTTCCGATCCTGACAGAGTTCTGCGCACCCTCTCTCAAAAACTTAGGCCTCTTCCTATCAATCGCTTTCTTCACGTCCAATAATTTATCAATTTCAGAGCTCATACCAACTTGCCTCCCTTGTCAATAATATAAATACCATCCTGAAAGATCCTAACATCCTTTCCCGTCTTTTTAGTCAATAATTCAATGTCAGAAGCAACATTTCCTGCCAACTCCTTATCGCAAGATGAAACATCAATAACATCACCATTTACCTTAACATCAACACCTGCTTTAATATCTAAAACTCTAGGAGATTTCTCCCCTAAAAAATTCTTTATAGTAAGCTTATTGTTATTGACAGAAACATTCATCGGAAAGTGACTTGAACAAATCTTTAACCTGTAATGAAACGCGTTAACGACACCCTTAAACAAATTGCCGACATGCGCAACGTAAGTCTTCAACATCTTTTTCTCCCTCTTAGTCGCTTTAACAACACCCAAAACAACAGAGCCATCCTTAATGTTAAGCTTAATCTTTGGGTGATTGAACTCTCTTTTAACCTCTCCAGCAGGGCCTTTAACATTCAAAACACCATCTTTCAAATCAACAACCACCCCCTCAGGGATAGCAACGACCTCCTCAAGATCTTCTCTCATTTTCAATAACAGTAAGCGATCAACCTTCCTCCAATCTTTTTCTTCTTAGCATCATAATGAGTCATCAAACCCTCATTTGTTGAAACAATTAAGATACCAACGCCAACAGCAGGCAAGTATCTTTTCTCAAACTTCTCAAAATCAGCCAAACCAACATTAAATCTTGGCTTGATAACGCCGCACTTATTTATAGCGCCGAGCAAATGCAACTTTCCAACCCCACCCCTTGCTTCAGTGATCAGATCAACATCCCCAACATAACCCTTATCCTTAAACAACCTTAAGACCCCTCCAGCGAGCTTGGAGAAAGGATGTATCAGAACCTCTTTCTTACCAATAAGCTCGTAATTCAAGACCTTGGACAACACATTTGCTAACGGATCATTCAACATTTTTTTATTCCTCAACTAAATTTTTTAAAACCAATCTTAGTGGCAACTTCCCTAAAGCACTGCCTGCACAAATCAATGCCATACTTACTTATATGGCTCCTATACCTTCCACACCTCGCGCATCTTGTTGTAGTAACTCCAACACTCCTTTTCTTAGGCGCATTGTGTTTGATATATTTCCTGAGCTTGGCTGGCTTAGCCTTCAACTGCTTGAATGTTTTCCTCCAATCGCTGACAGTCATGTTCTTTCACCTTCAATCTTGACATTAAATTCGTCCTTAAGAAAATTAACTGCGTCAACCTTCTTGACAGAATGTTTCTTAGGGATCTTCTTAGCACGCACTTTCCTATGCTTAATCCTAAAACCAGGCTTTTCAAGAGTGATGCAGACCTGCAATCCAAGAACACCAATCTTAGGATCATAAGGAACGCCAGGAATATCAATATACTCTTCAATACCAAAAGAGACATTACCAAAAGAATCAACATTATTCAATTTCAAAACATTATCCTTTGCAACAAACAATCTCTTCAACACTTCCTTTGCTTTCTCTTTTCGTAAAGTGAGCTTACAACCAATAGGCAGACCAGGCCTCACCCCCCAAGAAGGAATCCTTTTCTGCGTGATGGTCTTAACAGGCTCAATACCAGTAATAGCCTTGATGAGCTGGATCCCCTTCTCAAGCTTAGCCTGATCCTTACCGGCGCCAATGTTCAGCGTAACCTTCGCCAACCTAGTTTTTTGCATCGGATTCATTTTATCTTAATCTTCAATTCAGGATTTTCTCCTCCCACAACAAAAGCATAATCTTTCAATGTTGAAAACTCAGCACCTTCTTCATCCTTGAAAAAGATATGATCATCCAAAATCTTAGTCAATTTACCAACAACACCCCCATACTTACCACCAATAAGCACAATGCTTGCACCCTCCTTGAACTGCAAACGCTTAACAATCTTTTGAGAAGGCAACTCCAACAACAAAGAATCACCAACCTTAACATCATCCTCAGATAATATGTTCCTGCCATCAGACAAGTTCAATTGAGTCTTGCCTCCTTTGACCTTAACCTTATTCAAGACCTTACAGATCTTCTTGTCAGAGTCGTCAACTTCAATAAAAATAATTCGCCCTTTATTTCCGAACAAACACCTAAACGCCTTTTGACCAACAACAATAGAATCCATAAAACCAACAGGACACTTCACATCCTTAACCTTTCTCCCATCAATAAGCACATCAGTCAACAACAAAAGCTTCTTCGCTTCACGAGTTGTGTTAGCAAAGCCCAAATATTTCAAAAAATAACCCAAAGGAACAGAATCCCTGATAGAGTGTTTTCCTGCATTGGGCCTCAAAACAAACTTATACTCTTTCCTCAACAAGACCCATCTTTTATTAGCAACATTCCTCTTAAGATGATTTCTGCCCATTTTATTTCTTAACCTCGCCAAACCTTCTTTTGTCACTCAAATCAAGCTCAACAATCATGACATTTGAATGATGAACAGGGTACAAAGCTTTAGACCCATCCAACTTAGACTGTTCAACCCCAGTAATGTAAACCTTCTTTCTTTTCGTGTCAACACGCTCCACCTTGCCAATCTTATTCTTAAACTGGCCAAGCATAACCCTGACCTTATCACCCTTCCTGATACGAACAGACCTGAACTTAAACTTCTCCCTCAACTCTTTAGATAAGTGAGCGCCCATCAAATTACCTCTAACATTAACAGGAGCATTCCTAACAAAAGCCCTCTGCTTTCTAGGCTGAACGCTTCTTTTCCAAGACCTGTTCCATTTTTTTTGATTCTTCATTTTCATCAACATCAAATAATAGTATTTGCAACCTTACCGATTAAAGGCCATCTGTCAGCAGCTTCTTTAGCAATAGGCCCTTTAATCATAGTGCCCTTAGGATTGCCAAACTTATCCTTAATAACAACCGCGGCATTGTCTTCAAACTTCACCCTCAAACCATCCAACCTCCTGATTGCCTTCTTCTGTCTGACGACGACAGCCATCACAACCTGTTTTCTCATCTCAGGTTTACCTTCAACAACAGAAGCCATGATGAGATCACCAACACCCGCAGCAGGCTTTCTAGACTTAACAGTCTTAGACTGCTTCACACTGATAATCTTAAGGATTCTGGCACCGCTATTATCACAAGCAACAATCCTCGCGTAATGAGGCAAAGCTTTCGGCACCCTGGTTCCTAACGCTTTCATCTTGACTCCTCCACAGCTTCTTTTGAACTCAAAATCTCAGTAATTATGAAATGTTTGGTTTTGCTTAAGGGCCTACACTCCTTAACTCTCACCAAGTCACCCTTCTTAGCGCCGATTGAATTATGCGCCTTGACCCTGGTCCTGGCTTTTTCAAGCCTCTCATACTTAGGCACAAGCCTCTTACGAGTCCATTCAACAGTGGCAGAATTATGCATCTTATCACTGATAATGACTCCCTTGAAACTCCTGCCATGCGTGCTGATGTTCTTAACCTTTCTCATAATTTCACCTTAAGCTTAATCCTATCCTCGGGGCTGACTGAAATCAGACTTCCATCAAGTTCAACAGCCTCTTTGTCAAAGCTGATCTGAAAAATATTACAGTCCTTTTGAACTTTTTTGACTGAATCATCAACTTCAATCACAAACAAATGTTTAGTCTCGTCAATAATCAAACCTTCAATTCCTTCCAAAGCCTTGTTCTTAGACTTCTTCACTTTCAATATCCTACCAACAAATTCTTTTCGAATCATCTTTTCAAAACCTTCATTTTACAGTAATTGTTTCAGGAGCGAAACCAGACTCGACCAACAAAGCCTTGATCTTAAGCTTATGATTTCCCTGCAATTCAATCTTTCCTCCCTTTGCAGTCCCACCACAAGCAAGCTTTGCCTTCAAAGTCTTGACCAGCTGATCAATGTTGATCTCTTTGCTGTCAATACCTTCAATAACAGTGTATAACTTCCCAAACTTCCTCTTCTCAACACGCACCGTAATTTTCGTAGTCTCTTTAGCAATACTTTCACAGACACAAAGGTCCTTTGGAAGTCCACACGTGGGGCAAATCTCGCTCATGCTTTTTGTTTTTCCTCCTTATCTGCAAGAATCTTGATAATCCTTGCAATAGTCTTCTTCATAGCCCTAATCTTACCAGGGCTTTTGGGGATAGTTCCAGTGGAGAGCATAGCCATCTCTTTCATGAGCTCTTTCTGCAGTTCTGTCTTCTTCTTGCTCAGCTCGTCAACACTGAATGAACGCAATTCTTTAATCTTCATTTTTTAACTTTTTCCTTAACCTCAACATTTTCTTCAACTTTCTTTTCAGGAAGATCGTTCTCGATATTTTCAGCCTCTTCTGCCTTAACAGACACATCGTCAGGCAACTTTAGTGTGGGGTGCATGATAGAAACTTTAATGCCAATCGCACCAGTCTTTAGATTAGCGCTGCTCATAGCTCTCAAGACATAATTGCTCACATCGCCAGATTTCTTAAGATAACCCTTGTAGAACCTCCAACTTCTAGCTCTCTGACTTGGAATCTTGCCAGACATGATAATTTCAACACCCAAAGCGCCCGCAGACATAACATCATGCAAAGTCTTGTGACCGACACCCTTAAATTTCTGGATGCCGAAACGCTCAATCGTAGAAGCGATCCTTTCAGCAATAATCTGAGCATCAAGATTAGGGTTACCAACCTCCTCAATCTCAATCTGAGGATTCTCAAGACCAAACTTATTCTTCAAAGTATTTGTGAGTTTCTTGATGTTCTCTCCTTTCCTACCGACAACCAAACCAGGCCTTGAAGCAGAAACAACAATCTTCTCACCAAGGGGAGTCCTCTGAAGCTTAGTCTCACTATGCCCAACATTCTTTAAAGTATTAGTAATGTACTCCTTGATTTGAAACTCCTTCAAATTCTCCTTGATAAATTTTCTTTCAATCATTTTTTCTCCTCAAGCACAACCTCAATATTAGTCCTTTTAGCAATATTATGCCTCCTCCCATAACGGATGGTTTTTGAACCTTTTTGCGCAGACACATGCTTAATAAATAAATTATTGATACTCAAACCCTTAAACTGAGCATTAGCTTCAGCAGCCTTTAAAATCTTCAAGATATGCATACTCGCCTTGACAGGATATCTTCCAGGACCAACACCAGCCTGATGAGGAACATCACCAGTATATCTTCTATAAGGAATAGCAGCCTTAAGCGCAATCACATCCTCAAGCAGAGTTTTAGCCTTATCCAACTTCATACCCCTAATCTTTGCGCACACTTCCCTGCTCACTTTACTGCTGATCGGCAAAGCTAATCCAACTGCCTTAGCCATGTTCTCTTTCAATTCAGTACTGTACTTGTATGCAACCATTTTACCTCACAGATAAGTGCTTACTTGATCTAGTTGCGCCAATACCTGGCGCGCTGTGGCTAACTCTCTTTCTACTGAGAGAAAATTCACCCAATCTTTTACCCAACATCTCAACAGTGATCTCTACAGGATTCCAATCCTTACCATTATGAACAAGAACCTTCTTACCAAGCATCTCAGGAACAATAACCATATCCCTGCAATGGGTCTTCAAAGGCTTAGTGGCTTTTTGTAATCTTTTAAGGAAAATCTTCTGGCTATCAGTCAATCCTCTCTGCAAAGTTCTTCTAGATCTAGCAGTTGTGAGTTCAGCAAACTCAGCAATGCTCATTCCCTTAAGCTCATCTTCAGTTTTACCCTTATATGTAAGTACTTTTGCCATATTCAATTCCTCTTACCAGTCCTCTTAGGCCACAACTTTCCAACCTTTCTACCAGGCGGCGCAAGCTTAGAAGCACCTTTCTGTTTAGCCTTTCTTGAAGTTCTTTTATTACCAAAAGGATGATCAACAGCATTCATAGCAGAAGCATGAGTCAAAGGATACAATTTATTTCTAGCTTTTCGTGCATAAAACTTATTGCCAGCTTTAAGGAAAGGCTTTTCATGACGGCCGCCACCTGAAACAATACCAATGGTCGCCCTACACTTCAAGCTAAAAACCCTCTTCTTCTTAGAAGGCAGCAATACCACGACATTCTTATCTGTCTTTGAGACAATCTTAGCATTCATTCCAGAAGTCCTGCAAAATTTTCCACCATCACCAGGAGAAGATTCGATATTAAAAACCTCAGTGCCTTCAGGAATATCCTTCAAAAACAACACATTTCCAGACTTAATCTCATCACCACCAAAAGAGATGACCTCGCCAGTTCTAATACCTTCCGGAGCGATCATAAAAGCCCTAAAACCATCCTCAAACTCAACGGCAGCCAAAGGGCTAAGATGGCCAGGGCACTTAGCAAAATCCCTGACAACACCCTTAACACCCATGAAATCAAGAGACCTATACTTAATATCACCTAAAAACTTAAAACCAGGAGACCTATACCTAGGACCGCCTTTTCCACGAGCTTGTTGAATAATTCTTTTTCCCATTACATTATCCCCATATTAGTTGCGATATCAATAGCAGGCCTATCAGCAGGGAACTTAACATAAGCCCTTTTCTGGCCATTGCTTATAACAGTATTAACCTTCAAAACCTTAACATCAAAAAGATTCTCAACAGCATCTTTAATATCTTTCTTTTTAGCCTTAAAATCAACAACAAACACTAACTTATTCTCGGACTCCATAAGCTTAATCGCCTTCTCAGTCGATAAAGGATACTTAATGATATTATACGGATCCATCTTAAACGAACAAAGCCTCCTTATCAATCAATTCAACTGCCCCTTTAGTGAATAAAGCAATCCTGCCTGGAACACCGCCAGGAGCCAAAAGCGCAGCATTAAGGTTCTTGACAAAAACAACATCTATTCCAGGAATGTTTTTGGCGCTCTTTAACACGAGAGACTTATCATTCCCTGTGACAACAAGCAAACCCTTAGCTTTCTTATAAGGCCTGCCTCGTAACTTGCCTTTACCAGGCCTAATTTTTTTTCTGGAAGACCTTTTCAATTCATCACCAAAACCAAGAGTGTTTAGGATGGAAATGACATCCTTGGTCTTACTGAGCTTATCAAAATCATCAGAAACGACAAAAGGAAAATCAGATGGAACTTGATGGTTCCTAAAAGAAGCAAACTCTTTGTTCAGACTGGCTGACAAAGCACTACGAATCGCCTTCCGCCTCTCTTTATCATTAATCTTGACTTTCCAAACCTTCTCAGCAACAGGCGGAAAAGCCCTTCTTCCGCCAACAGTTCCAGGAGCAAAAGCACCAACCCAATTAAACTGCATACCCCTTCTTGTCAATATCTTTCTAGGAACTCTTGAAATCCCTTTACCATAACTACCCCTATATTTTCTTCGCCTCTTAGTCAAACGCGCACTATATTTCTTGCCTGCGCGAGGATCAGCACCGTAAGGCTGCCTGGAATTGGACATGACTGCCTCAAAAGCCCTCTTAATGAGATCTGGCCTTACATCTTCCTTAAACTGAGAAGGAAGCTTCAACTTCCCAACCTCTGCATTATTCAGATCCAAAACCTTAACCTCATTCATTGTTTAGATTCCAAGCTGATATAATTAATACTCGGAGCCTCCTTGAGCTTTTTATTTGGGCGGATACTAAACACCATCTTGACCAATCGCTTTCTAGGACCACCAATACTGCCCTTCAAAAGAATAAAATCATTCTTGACAAGACCATACTGAAGAAAACCACCCTTAGGATTAATAAGTTTAGGATCATCACCAATCTTCAAAATCAACTTATTATATTCAGACCTCTGATGATAACCAGTCTGACCAGCATGAGCAACCTTCCAAAGCCTAGGACCATGCCAAGGACCAAGACTTCCAGGACCTCTCTTAGTCTTCTCACTCTTATGAAACCTGATCTTAACACCATGCCTCTTGACAGGACC
>CAYPUD010000006.1:9114-19211 GCA_964413955.1 uncultured Methanosarcinales archaeon | reverse complement strand
TGCTGAGTTGAAAGCAGTTTTTAGAGGAAGCAAAAGTATTCTCTGAAGATAAAAAGCAGAGAGTTGATAGCAGGTTTTATCAGAAAGAAGATCTGACTGCGGAAAAGAGATTAGGAAAAATTCAACAGCCTCTTGAAACAGAGAACTCTGCCACAAATATAGAACTGCGCCAAGCAGGCGCACTATAATTTAACTAAAGGACTGCTCCTGACGCAAGAACTGAACTGAGATATCAGCACACCAATAGCGCCAAACAGGCACAAAATATAGTTTAACTAAAGAAAATGCTCCTAAACTAAGTAAGTAGCCAAGCACTAATGACATTATCAAGGCGTACAAGAAATCTAACACAAGAGTCAGCTAAAGCACACCAGCTGGCAAATACAAATCGCACCATTGACAGCACAGGAACAGTAAATTTTAAAAAAGAACCAAGAAAAATAAGCAATACCAAGGGCCCGTAGCTTAGCCTGGTGGAGCGCTCGACTGATAAACTTTTGCTGAGGCGTTCTTCGGAATGCTATGCAGTGAGGACGCTGTCTTCATTGTGCTGAGGCGAGAAGTTTCGAAATCGAGAGGTCCCGTGTTCAAATCACGGCGGGCCCATATTTTTCTTTCTTCACAAAAAAAATTCCAGAACTTAAACACACCAAACACCCCAAGGAACTCAGAAAAAAATCAGCTAAAACAATCACTGCCTGAAGGAGTCGTGATATTCCCCTCAAGGAAAGCGTTGAATAAAATTACAATATCACCAATATCATAAACAGAATTATTGTTCTGATCAAACTCAAACAAGCAAGCGCCTGACTGAGGACAAAAAGCCCCAGAAGAATCAACCAAAGAATTGTTCAAGAACTCATTGAACAACAAAACAACATCACCAATATCCAACAAAGAATTGCTGTTCCTATCAAAATCAATCAGGCAATGACCCACATGCAAGACAACAGAAACATTAGACGTCAAATTCCCAGAATCAACAACAGAGAAAGTAATAATATGCGAACCATTGTTCAGCAAAACCGATAAATTATTTCCGCTGCCTAAAAAACCCTGCAGGGAAGAAGACCAACTGCCAGACAAGTTTGAATCCTCATCAGAAACATTAGCGACAAGAGTCACATTCCGCCCAACAAAAGAATTATTGACAGGACTTAAGATCTCAACAACAGGAGCAGAATTGTTGGAAGAATTCGACTCATTCCTGCCAGCCTGATCCACGACCTCAAAGAAAATAGTTCTATTTGTGGATAAATTATCAGAATCAACAGCAAAAGCCAGAACAGAATGATTGCCAAAAGAAAGGTTCAAAGAGAAATTGCCAGTGAAAGAACTGTTGCCAGAACTGTTGTCCAAAATCCAGGAGACATTTAAAATACCATCTTCCTGATCAAAAGCATAAGCACTAAAGTTAACAGGATTATTAACCTGGGAACCATTAACAGGACTTGAAATATTGATTATTGGCGGAGAACCTGAAGAATTAGACGAATCAGAGCCATTACCAGACACATTTATCAGAGAGTGAATGTATGCTAAGCCCATACCGACATTAATCCTAGGAAAACCCTCGATAAAAACATCAGTCTTATTCAAAGCATCAAGAATATCCTCATGAGAGATATTATACTGCGCATATCTTTGGGCTAGTTCAGATAATAAAGCAAGATAACCAGAAACATGAGGGGTTGCCTGAGACGTGCCAGACAAAGAGCCATAACCGCCAATAGTCGTGCTATAAATGCTGACGCCAGGAGCTAAAAGATCCAGATTAGGACCTCTATTTGAAAAAGAAGCCATAGCATCAGCCTTAGTGGTTGCAGCGACAGAAATTGAATTGTTATAACACGCAGGATAACTAATCCCTCCAGAATAACCATTATTGCCTGAAGCAAAGACTAAAAAAATATCAACAGCGCTGGCAGCATCTAGAGCAGAATCAATAAAATCAGGACAAGAATCAGACGTGTGCTGGCCATTATCACCAAAACTCCCACTAATAATACTGATATTGTATTTAACCTTATTCTGAACACAAAAATCAATAGCAGATAAGATATCGCTCGTGAAACAAGAACCCTGATTATCACACGCTTTGACAGAGATTATATTTGCGCCAGGAGCAACACCCTTAACAGAACCATTACTTGCGGCAATCCCAGAAACATGAGTCCCATGACTCACTGAACTATCATCCTCTGAACTATTATCAACAGACTGGCCGTTAGGACAACAATCATTCGAACAAAAACACTTCTGAGCTAAAATCCTGCCAGCAAAAGCAGGATGATCAGTATCAATTCCAGTATCAATCACACAAACACCAACGCCCCTGCCAGAAACATTAAACAGAGCAGGAGACGCATTGATCAGAGGCACACTCTCAGAAAGCCCAACCTCAAAAACATAATCAGGATAAACACCCTCAACCAAGTCATCATTCAACAAATCAGACAAACCATCCTCTGTCACAGAAACAACCATCGCAGGAACCACCCCAAACTTCTTCTCAACAATCAGGTCATCACCTGCCATAAAAGAAAACAAGCCCTTGGAATTAACATCACTGACTACTTCATCCTGAGCAGCCCTGACGCGCACCTTCATCAGATCAATCTTATCCTTTTCAGAGCTGACATCTGCTACAACCGCTCCTGCAGAAAGAGGATCAGGAGTCCTCAAAGAAACAACAACCCTATAACGAGGCTCATCAACAGAGGCCATCCCTGCAATTCCTCCCCTAAGAAAGAAAGCGGCAATCAACATCACCAAAACAATAGCAATGACCAAAAACCAAACCTCTTTTTTCATAAAAAGAAAAAAAGAATTTACAGTTAAATAGTTTTCTGTTTGAAAAAAAAGAATAAAATAAAACAAATCAGCAAAGACAAAAATTTAAAAATAAAACAAACAAACAAAACAATATGAAAACAAAAGAGGTAATAATCCTGTTCTTGTTGATAAACATCTGCATTGCTTTTGCAGCAGAACTAACAATAGAACCAGAAAAAATCAACGCAAAAACAAGCGAGACGATCACAGCATGCATAAAGCTGAACAACAACCAAAGCATATACGGAGCTGACTTCAGGGTAAACAAACCACAAGGAATGAGCTTGACAAACTACGAATTCCTGAACAGGACAAACAACAGCATGACAAGCATGAAAGAACTAAAAAACGAGATAAGGTTTGGCATACTATTCTCACCAAACTCAACAGGACTCAAAGCAGGAGATGACTGCATAATCAAGCTAACATACAACGCAACAAGAACAAGCAACACAGAACTGAATCTTACAGGTGTTTTCCTGAGCGACGCAAAAGGACAAGAAATCCATGCCACAACAAAAGGAAGCAACATAACAATAACACAACCAAGCGCACATCTAAGCTGCTCAGACAAGATAGCATACCAAGGAGAAACAACAAAAATAAACATCTACGCAAAAACAAACAACACAAACATAGGGGGAATAGACTTCACCCAAGAATATGACTCTAGACTAAGTTACATGACTGCAAGCCTGCCGCAATCATTAAGCGCAGCAATGCTGGCAACACACCCATCCTCAAAAAAAATAAGATTCGCCATCGCAAACATGAACATAACAGGAACAAACCACATACTGACAATAAATTATGATATAATCGGAAGCTCAGGCATCAGCGTGCTGAACTTCAAAGACATAACAATATCCGACACAGAAGGAAACCTGATAACAACAACAAGCGAGAACTGCAACATAGAAATAGAAAAATTTCCAAGCCCGCCATCAGCAGCAGGATCCGGAGGCGGGGGCGGAGGAAGCTCCAAAAAAACAGACAAGAAAAAAACAAAAGCATCAACAGAAGCGCCAGCAAGCGCGCAGGACTATTATTCGTCATTCACAGATGCAAAAAAAGAAACAAAAGAGCCAGTATTCACAACACAAAACCAAGAAAAGAAAGAAGAAACAAGAACAGAAAAACCAGAAAAAAAAACCATCAAGAAAAAAACAGGAACAAAATCTCTTCCTCTAGCATTAATATCATTAACGGCATTGATAGGCCTAGGTGTAGTTCTGCTGTTCCAGCTAAAAAAATGAAACAGTTCATGGATTACCCTTTTTCTATAACAGCAAAAAAAAACACTTCAAGATCATCCAAAAAAGATTACAGCCCTAAACAAATCAACAAAGAAAAAAGCTCAACCAAGAGGATTATACCTTTCCTGAACAGGCCCTGCATTAATCCACTGAACAAGCGGAACAGCAAAACTATCTCTCTCATCATTCGGGTTAGACCTAAAACACTTAACCATCATAGAATTTCCAAAACTTGAATGAAAGACTACAGGAGGATCAAACGAATGCGCTCCCATGAACTCACAAGCCTCTACAGGCTGAAACTGAACCCAACTGCCACCAGCATAATACTTACCCATATTCCCTCCATAAGTGAAATCACCAGTGCTCACACCAGAGAAAATACTCACCAAAGCAAAGATACCAAAAACAAAAATCACACCTAAAACAACAAAGCCATGCTTCATCATAACACCTCTTTCAAGAATAGGATTTACCTTGAACTATATAAATATTACTTAAAAAGGGCGATCGCCGGGAATCGAACCCGGGCCAGGAGAGCCACAGTCTCCTACGCTACCATTACGCCACGACCGCCAACATAAAGGACAAAAACCCTTGAACTTCAGAATGCCTCCAGACAGCTTTCCACCTGGCAAAAGCCAGAAAAAGCCACCAAAGGCGACAAAACCACCAACACTGAAGGCAACAAAAACGCCTCCAGACAGCTTTCCACCTGGCAAAAGCCAGAAAAAGCCACCAAAGGCGACAAAACCACCAACACTGAAGGCAACAAAAACGCCTCCGGGCAGATTTGAACTGCCGACCTCGCGGTTAACAGCCGCGCGCTCCACCACTAAGCTACGGAGGCAATAATGAGGAGACAATCAACAATCATTTTAAAAGCTTTTCTTATTTTCTGGCTAATCTCTGAACTATAGCAGAGAACTCTTTAACAAGACTTAAAATGTGCAAAAGATGCAATAAGCAACGACAGAAAGATTTTGGCGTCATGCAAAAAAATTGAGTATGCGCAGGAGACTTTTTAGTTGAACAAGAGGCGCACGAGAAAAAGCTTTTAGTAAGAGGAAACTCAGAGTTAAATAATAGGCGCACTGATTGTGCGCAACTTATTACTAGTTGAAGTTTTTCTTTGAAAGAAAAAATCGCAGAGTTGTTGGCAAGTCTTGAGAGAAAAAAGTATTCTCTGAAGAAAAAAGATTGCAGAGTTTTTAGCTGACCTATTTGTCAAACAACCCAAACAAACAACAAATATTTAAAAACAAAACAACTCTGACAAGAAACATGGGAAACAACACAGAATATGACCTTGAACTTGACAACATAATCAAAGAGATAAAGAGAAACAAGGCTAAAACAGTCTGCCTGCAATTACCTGACGGGCTGAAACAGCATGCAGGAAAGATCTGCGACAAGATAAAAAAAGAAACAAGAGCAGACCCTATGATCTGGCTGGGAAGCTGCTTCGGAGCATGCGACATCCCGCTGCAAGCAAAAAACGCAGGAGCAGACATGCTCATACAATGGGGGCATTCAAGATGGGCCTGACAACAATCATCGCATGCATCATCTCAGCAACAGGATTCCTTATCGGAAGAACAATCAGAAAAACATGCAAAGATGAGATCAAGACAGGAGAAGAAATACTGAGACTCACACAAAATCTGGCGTTCGGAACGCTGCTCACGTTCTTACTGATTACCGCCAATCTTGGCCTGACATTAGCAATAGCAATCTCAACAGCATACGCAGCATACTCTTTCCTGAAAAAGAAAGGCCAAAACAATACCAAAACAATCATAGTGGCTGCGATAATCGCAATAACATTCAGAACATCACTCTTCCTTTATGGAGCAGGAACTTCATTCATCTACACATTAATAACAGGAATAAGAACAAAAAGCTGGAGAACAACAATAAAAGACGCAACACTTTTGCTGGCAGCAACACTGACACTTATATATCTCAGAACACTCTAAAACAAAAAAGAGGAAAATGAAAACAATAGAAATAATCTCGTGGAATGTAGCAGGGATAAGATCAGCAATAAAAAAAGGGTTCATAACATTTGTTAAGAAAAGAAAGCCAGACATAATCCTGCTGCAAGAGACAAAAGCTCAAGAAAAAGACATCAAAGAACTAAAAGACAGCCTTCCAGAATACCAGATCCACAACAACCCTGCAGAAAAGAAAGGATACTCAGGAACAACAACCCTGACAAAGATCAAGCCAATAAAAGAAACAGATGGCATAGGAAACAAAGAATTCGACAAAGAAGGAAGAGCCATCACACTCCACTTCAAGGAATTCATAATAGTCAATGTTTACGTCCCAAATTCTGGCAGAGGCCTACCAAGACTTGACTACAGAAAAAAATGGGACAAAGCATTCTTGAGCTATCTGAAAAACCTG
Organism: uncultured Methanosarcinales archaeon; assembly: GCA_964413955.1. Classification (GTDB taxonomy): domain Archaea; phylum Nanobdellota; class Nanobdellia; order Woesearchaeales; family ARS49; genus JAFCDQ01. The sequence continues at coordinate 12,708 of CAYPUD010000006.1, read as the reverse complement.
AAGAAAACAAAGCCAGTCATAATAGGAGGAGACTTCAACGTTGCTCATGAAGAAATAGACCTGGCCAGACCAAAACAAAACTACAACAAGACCGCAGGATACACGCAAACAGAAATAGACGGGTTTGAACAGATACTGAAAGCAGGATTTATCGACACATTCAGAGAACTGCACAAGAAAAAAATACAATACACATACTGGAGCTATATGTTCAATGCCCGCGCAAAGAACATAGGCTGGAGGCTTGATTATTTCCTTATCACAAAAAAAGACCTAAACAAAGTGAAAAACTCTGACGCGCTGCCAGAAATTCAAGGCTCTGACCACTGCCCCTTATTTCTGAGATTATCAATATAAAAAGGCCTGACCCAGAACAGATTCTTAGGAGAATAATCCAAAAGATTCCTAAACCTTGAAGTCGCCAAAGGCCTATTGCAAAGACTGTCAGAACACAATGAATCCTTCACCCTCTTATTGAAATAATCAATAAAATTCCCCCTGCTGCCAGCAATCCTGACAGGAGACTTCAGACTGACATCAGCACCATAAACAAAAACATTCTCAGAACCAAAAAACTTAACACCAAAATTATTCTTTATCAGATGATTCCCCTTGAGAACAGTCTGATTGCTATTCTGGACATTGATGCCTATGTTGAAATGCATAACATTACAATCCTTGACAGTAACATTGCCGCTGTTGATGATAGTGATTCCTGAATTCTCAAAATCGCCCCTGATGACAGCGCTATTGCAATCAAAGACAACATCCTGCCCATGAATGATAATTCCGTTTTTAAGAAAAAAAACACCATTACAAACATCAGTGCTGTTCGTATAAACACCACCATCATGAAGGTCAACACACCCAAAAACAACACTCACAGATACAAAAAATACCAAAAAAACAAATACATTATAAAATTTCAACAAAAACCCCTCCTTTTTCAACCCAACAATCAATACTTAAAAAAACAAAAACAAAAAAACATATAAAAAACTTGCTCTTTTTCCAAAAAAAACAATAACTTCAAAGATAAAACTCAAAATAAATATCAGAACAAACAAAAATACAGAAAAAAACAAAGAAAAACAAAGGTGAAATATCTTGTGTGGAATAATCGCGTACGCAGGAGAAAAAGACGGACGAGAGATCGTACTGAAGGGACTGAAGAAATTAGACTACAGAGGATACGACAGCTGGGGAATAGCAGGAATAAGCGAAGAAAAAATATGGCTGCATAAGACAACAGGCACAGTGAACACAGACCTTGTAGGCGGGCCAAGCAACATCACAATAGGGCACACAAGATGGGCAACAACAGGCAAAGTAAACAAAGCGAATGCACACCCTCAACTGTCAAACGACAACAAAATAGCTCTGGTGCATAATGGAATAATAGACAATTACCTCAAAATAAAAGACAATCTGACAAGAAAAGGATATGAATTCTCAAGCGAAACAGACACAGAAACAATCCCTAACCTGATACAATCACACATGGAAGGAAAAAAAGAAGGGTTTATAGAAGCATTCAGAGAAACACTGAAAGAACTGCAAGGAAGTTACGCAATAGCAGCAATAAACAACAACACACTTGCATTCGCAAGACAAGATAGCCCATTAGTCATAGGGGTAGGAGAAAAAGAAATCTACATAGCATCAGATACTTCGCCATTTTTGGATAAGACAAACAAAGTGATATTCCTTGACGAAGGAGACTGGGGCTACTACAAAGACGGAGAACTAGCCATCTTTGACTCTAAAGACAACAAAAAAGAGATAAAAACAGAAGAGATAAAATGGCAACAAGAAGACGAACACACAAAAAAACAAGATTTCCCCCATTACATGCTGAAAGAGATATACGAACAGCCAAACACAATACTAAAATCAGCAGAACAACCAAACCTTGAAGAAGCAAAACAGGCAATAAAAGAATCCTCAGAGATATTCCTCACAGGCAGCGGAACAAGCTATAACGCATGCCTTGCAGCAAGCTCATTTTTTTCAAAACAAGGAAAAAGAGCAACACCAATACTCGCATCAGAACACCAAGACATAGAACACTTCTTTGACAACACAAAAACAATGATAATAGTCAGCCAAAGCGGAGAAACAGCAGACCTAATAGAAGTGGTCGATAAAGCAAAAGCAAAAGACGTCAGGATCATAGGCATAATAAACGTCCCAGGAAGCACACTCTGGAGAAAATCAGATATCGTACTTGGAATGAACGCAGGACAAGAGATAGGCGTTGCATCAACAAAAGCATACACCGCAACACTGATCATATTCTCAAAACTAACAGGAAAACAAACCAATGAACAAGAACTGTCAAATTATCTGACACAAAAAATAAAGCCATGGCACTCACAAGTAAAAGAACTGATCAAAAAAATAAACAAAGACCTGTTCATAATAGGGAGGGGAGAAGCAGTCTCATACGCAAAAGAAACAGCGCTGAAAGTCAAAGAAGTATCATACATCAGAGCAGAAGGGATGGCAGGAGGAGAACTCAAGCATGGAACACTTGCATTGATAGAAGAAAACACACCAGTCATAGCGATCACAACACCAAAAACAAGACAAGATTTAGTGAATAATGCCCTTGAAATAAGATCAAGAGGAGGATACATAATAGGAATTGATAAGGAAAAACAAGAATGCTATGACTATTTCATCCCCTGCAAATACCCCATCCTCTCAGTCATACCAGGACAACTGCTGGCTTATGAACTATCAATCTCAAAAGGGTATAATCCAGACAAGCCACGAAACCTCGCAAAATCAGTTACAGTAAAATAAGAAAGAAAAGAAAAACAGAAGAAAACACAACCAGTAAAATACGCACAAAACGTTTATAAAGTTGCAACACAAATAAGCAATTGATGAAAAGAGGTGCGCAAGAACAAAGGGTCACATTAGCAGTCTCAAGCATAATAACAATAATGGCCATATTCGGCGTAGTGCTGATTCTCTCAGGCAGGACAGTTGAAACAGTCGGACAAGCAGGATTCATGAACACAAACACAGGCGAGATAACAGCAGGATATGCAAAAGATTTATATTCCCAAGAACCAGTAATAGTCCAGACAGATCCAACATTGTCTCCAGCAGAATGCGAACACATAGGATTCAAGAACTGCGAGGAAACATATGCGCGAGGACAATACCCTCGAAGAACAACCATAACAGAAAAATTCAAGAGGTGCACAGACAAAGTAAGAGAAATCTGCAATCAAGCTCAAAAAAATATCATTTAAAAAAAGGTGAAAAAAATGGACATCAAAAATATCGGACTGATTGTATTCGCAATGGTCGCATTAGCAGCAGTGCTAAGCTTCATCTACGCACTAGGTGGTCCTGAAGCAACAAAAGGCCCGACAGGACAACTATCAGGAGAACAAATATCAGCGACAAGCGGCTACAAAGTGATGAATGATGGGAATCTGGTCTGCGCAACACGCTTCAGCTGCAGAGGAAGGCCAGGAGTATACTTAGGATATGATGCCGCCAGAGACATGTTCTTATGCGGATGCAGAGTCAACAACTTTGTCGGCTGGAGAAGCAGAATATACATCTACGGATAGA
>CAYPUD010000006.1:1992-9014 GCA_964413955.1 uncultured Methanosarcinales archaeon | reverse complement strand
AACTTAATTCTTCAATAATGGAGATAAAAGAACTAAAAATACCGGAAAAGGCCAAAGAAATAATCATAGAAGAAGGGGTGAAAGAACTAAGGCCAGCACAAGAAAAAGCAGTCAACGCAGGCCTGCTTGAAGGAAAAAACCTATTAGTATGCACGCCAACAGCAAGCGGAAAAACACTAATAGCAGAACTTGCGGCAATCAAACATATTTTAGAAAAAAAAGGAAAGGTTATATACATAGTCCCACTGATTGCCCTCGCCAACCAAAAATACAAAGACTTCAAAGAAAGATATGACAAGGTATTCAAAGTCGCTTTATCCATAGGAGACTATGACAGCTCAGACCCATACTTGCTAAATTACGATCTCATAATTTGTACAAGTGAAAAACTTGATTCGCTCACAAGACACCAAGCGCCCTGGCTGCACAGCATAAGCTGCGTGATTGTGGATGAGATACACTTGCTGAATGATGTAACAAGAGGGCCCACCCTTGAAGTCCTGCTCACAACACTGCGCAAAATACTCCCAGAAGTACAGATAATAGGATTGAGCGCAACAATAGGCAACCCAAAAGAACTATCAGACTGGCTGGACGCTAAATTAGTGGTAGATACCTGGAGACCAGTCCAACTAAAAAAAGGAGTCTATCTGCAAGGAGAAATAGAGTTTATTCAAGACTAAGGCCAAGCGCTTTTTTTAATTCATCTTTATCAAAACCCTCAATGATCCTGCCATCAATGTCAATCACAGGAGTTGTGCCCTGCCCGGATTTCTCAACAATCTCATCATAAAACTTAGGGTCGCTAATGTCCCTTTCCTCAAAAACAACACCATTCTCCCTAAGAAAATGCTTCAACAACCTTGAAGGAATACACGACGACAAAGTATAGATTATCACTTTCTTCATTTTAAGGACTGAAAGAAAAAAAGTATATAAAATTATTGATTTGAAAACTAAGAACTAAGAATTGTTCTTATTGTTTCTGAACAACATCCACAACCCCAGCACCAACACAGGCAAAGACAACCACTGACCCATTGTCAAAGGACCAAACAAAGGCATATCCTTGATGAACTCAACAAGAATCCTGAACACAGCATACAAAACAAGAAAAAGAGCAAAAACCTTCCCAGTCCTTGGCATTCTCTTAGAGTAAAAAAACAAGACAAAAAAAATAATCAGATTATACAAAGCCTCATATAACTGAGTGGGGTGCCTAAAGCCCGCAACACCAGGAAACTGAACACTCCAAGGCAAAGAAGTTACCTTGCCAAATAATTCACCATTAATGAAATTGCCAATCCTGCCAAACACCTGAGCCAAACTACCAGGAATCACCACAAAATCAGCCATCCTCAACAAAGAAACCTTATTCTTTCTACACCAAAGCCATCCAGCAACAACCAAGCCAAGCAAAGCACCATGAAAACTCAAGCCACCCTTCCAAAAAGCAGGAACCTCCAGGGGATGAGCAAGATAATAACCAGGATTATAAACAAAAACAGCAAACAACCTAGAACCAACAAGCATGCCAACAACAAGAACAAGCAAAAAATCATCCAACTGCTTTTCAGTTATCTCAAGAAAGCCTTTTCTGACCTGTCTCCTAAGAAAAAAATAAACCAAAAAAAAGCCAATAACATACATCAGGCCATACCAACGAACCTCCAAAGGCCCAAGAGACAAGATAACAGGGTTAATATTATGAACAAAAGTCATCTCTTATTCCTACCCCTCTGCTGAACATAAAAAGACTCCAACTCATCAAGAGTCGTGCACTCATGAGGCCGCCTATCAGACCTCAACCTAACAAATCTGGGAAACCTCAAAGCAAAACCAGAAGAATAATTAGGGCTTTTCTGTATCTCCTCATAATTAACCTCAATAACAACATCAGGCTTGACCTTAACAGACCTCCCCTTCTCCTCAATGATCAAAGGCTTAAGAATCTCAGTCAACTCCTCAAAACTAACACCCTCCTCAGACTTTTCCTTAATGCCTGTGCCGACCTTGCCAACCTCAACAAACTCACCAGAATCCTTATCAAGAACAGCAATCTCAAAACTAGCCAACCACTTACTGCGCTTACCAGTCCCCCACTCAGCACCAACAATCACAGCATCAACAGTCTCCATAACAGGCTTGACCTTAACACCAAAACCAACCCTTGCACCTGGCTTGTAAATACCTTTGAGATTCTTGACCATCATACCCTCATTGCCAGCAGCTAAACTCTCTTTGTAAAACTTCTCAGCAACCTTCTCGTCATCAGTGATGATTTGCTTAGCAAGAATCTCAGGACACAATTTTTCAAGGATTGCCCTCCTCTCCTTAAAAGGCGTGTTAAGCAAACTCTTCCCATTATAATATAAGATATCAAAAACATTGATTTCAACAGGATACTTCTTAGCCATCTCAGCAATATCATACTTGCGCCTAATCCTCTGAGAGATTCTCTGAAAAGGCAAATACTTGCCCTTGGTTGACTTACCAACAACCTCACTGTCAAGAATAAAATCACCCTTAATCTTTTTCACAACATCAACAACATCAGGAAACTGCTTCGTAACATCCTCCAACCTTCTAGTGAACAACTTAATCTCTTTTCCCTTCTTATTAATAAGAACCCTGAAACCATCATACTTATACTCACAAGCAGCAGGCCTGCCAACAGTCTCAAAAGCGTCATGAATGCCCTTAGCCTTCAAATACAACATAACCTTAACAGGCTTTCCAGGAGAAAGCTGAACAGACCTCAAACCCTTGATACCCTTAGTTTTAGCAATCCTCGCAACCTCAGCAAAATCAGTAACAACATCATAAGCAGACTGGACAACACCAACAACCTCATTAAACCTCTTCCTATCAACCTCAATCTTATTCGATTCCTTATCATACTTCAAACCAACATCCTTAGCAAAGAAAGCCCAAACAATAGCATCCCTCAAAGTGCCCTCACCCAAACCAACACGCAAATCCTCAAGAACAGTCCTCACAATATACTTAGCCTCAACAGGAGACGCACTAGTAAGAAGTTCAGCAATAAGCTTAACTTTCCTGTCAACACTGCCCTGACCCTCAAGCTCAGCAAGCTTCCTCAAATTCTCAAAAACCTTCTTGACAGTCAAAGCAGTATGCGACAAAGTCCTCTGAGACTTGCCAGAAACAAGCTCAGCAGCAACCTCGCCAAGATCCCCAAGCCTCTTCCATTCAGTATTAATCTTCTTAGAATCCCTGCCAGAAGCGACAGCTAAAGCCTTAATGACAAGCTTAGCAGCAACACCAATCTTCCTCTCATCGTAATCAGGAAAAACCTTTCCCTGAACAAGCAAATAAACAGACGCCAAATCAGACTCAGGAACTTTTCTCAAGAAATCAGACAAGATCTTAGTCTTCTGGAGCCTCTTACTGGTAGACTCCAGCTGCTGATAAACACCTGTTAAGATTTCATACCTCATTTCAAGACAAGAAAATGTTCTTATTTTTATTAGTTTTGCTTCAGCACGCAATTAACTTAATTAAACCGGAAAATTGATAATTATGTCAAAAAAAAACCCTTTAAAAAAATTATGGATTGAACTTCCAGAACTCTATTTCCTAACATATATTTAAAAGAAGCGCTATAACAATAAAAGAGGTGATAAAAAATGCGAACCAAAGCAAAACACTACAGAAGACACCTGATCCCAACAGCTTACATAAGCGAAATCATTGAAAAAAACACAATCAACAGCCCCCTGAACATACCTCTCTAAACCCAACAGCAAGGGGGCAATCCAGCTCACTAAAAAAGGTGAAACATAAGATTTAAAATGACAGAAGAAGAACTCATCAAAATATATGAAATGGCTCAAGAAACTCTTCAAAAGAAAAGAACCAAGAGAAATAACTATTGACGAGCTGAAAGAAGAGCTGGAAAAAAAAGAAACAGCAACAAAAGAAGACATAAAACAAGAGATAACAAACCTTAATTCTATCAAAAAAGACACAAAAACAGCTCTTGAAACACTATCCACCGCAGACCTGCAAGAAAAAAACCCGCAAATACTCAGCAGAGTAAGCTCAAACAGAGACTCATACATACAACAGACAGAAAGGCTGCTTGACAACATAACAATACAAATAGAAGATATACAAACATCCATAACAAAAGCAGCAGAAGCAATAAACGACTTCGCAGTCAGATCAGAAAAAAGCTACCAAATAACCCAATTCCTGATTGGAAAAGAACTGGCAGCAGTGTCAGACAAGATAAAAGAACTGACAAACAAACTAAGAGACATAGAAGAAAAACAAGAAACACTCAACAGGATAAAAGAACTGCAAAAAAAGATAGAAAACCTAAAAGAATACGACAAACTCAAGAAAAAAACAACAAAAGAGATAACAGCTCTTGAAAGAACCATCAACAAACTGCAAAAAGAGAAACAAAAGAAAGAAACAGAAGAAAAAGAGCTTAGAGCAGGGCAGGAACACAAAGAATACCAAAAACTCAAAGAACAAAAAGAGAAGCTCATGAACGAAAAAATAAAACTAAAGAGCGAAATCATCAACGTATTCTCCCCATTGCAAAAAGCACTAAGAAAATACTCAAAGATCAGCACAGAACCAGAAATCATCAACAAATACATAGAAGACCCCTACACAGCACTGCTTGAAGACGCAGGTTTAGAGATAATAAAAGCACTCTCAAAAATTGACATCAGGACACTAAACATGAAAGAAAAAGAGAAAAAAATAAGCGCAGCAATCAAAACAATAAGCAAAGAAAAACTCCAAGAACTGAAAGAAAGAGATGCGCAGATAAAAAAAGAAATAACAGAAACAATGAAAAAAATCTCAGAAACAGACATAATACAAAGGATAGAAGTCAAGAAAAAAGAAATACAAACAACAGAAGAACAGATCAAAGAAAAACAAACAGAACTGGCCAGAAAGAAAAACTACTTGGCAGGGATTGACGAAAAGAAACTAAAAAACGAAATAGCCATAGAATTCAAGAACATAACAAAAGAAAACGCAATCATCTCTTGGCCTTCTTCAGCTTCTTGATCGCAACAGCAGGATCCTTCTCCTGCCAGATAGCATTGCCAACCGCAATAAAACTAGGCTTATACTTCTTGACAAGAGGAAGAGTGACCTCATTGATACCCCCATCAAGAATCACTTTAGCCCGAGGATTGATCTTCCTCACTTCCCTAATCTTCTTCAAAGTGTCAGCAATGATAGGCTGGCCGCTAAAACCAGGATGAACAGACAAAATAAGAACAAGTTTTACCTTCTTGATAAACCGCTTAACAGAACTCACCTTAGTCTTTGGCAAAAGAGCAATACCAGGCTCCATCTTCTTGCTCTTGATGATCTCAATTACCCTCTCAGGATTCTTAGTGGCCTCAACATGAAAAATAAACTCCTTAGCGCCGATCTGAGCAAAACTCAAAATGTATTGCTCTGGCTTAAAGCACATCAGATGAATCTGCAGCTTAAGCTTAGTATGAAAACGAATAAAATGCTTAGGCATCACAGTAATATTAGGAGCAAACCTGCCATCAACAATATCCAACTGAACCTTCTTAACAACACCCTCTAAAGCCCTAATCTTTTTCCTAAGCTCACGGCTTTCCTGAGCCAAAATAACAGGAATTATCTCCATTTTTCAAAACTTTTAATCTGATCAATACGCTTCACATGCCGAGGAAACGCACTAAAAGGAGTGGAAAGCCACTTTTTAATAATTTTCAACGCCTTAACAGTAGTCAAATACCTGCCAGGCAAACAAAGAACATTAGCATCATTATGCAAACGGCTCAGCTCAGCACATTTGACAGTGGAACACAAAGCAGCCCTGATTCCTTTAAATTTGTTCGCAGCAATACACACACCAACACCAGAACCACAGATTAAGATCCCTTTATCCTGTTTTTTCAGCTTTTTACATAGCTTCTTAGCAACCAAAGGATAATCATCACCTTCAACAAATTTCTGCGTTAAATCAACCAAAGATTTCATCCTTTTCTTGATATTCTGCTTCAGCTTAAAACCAGCATGATCACTTGCAATATACACATTCATCGTTTAACACCCACAAGCTTATTCAAAGCCTTAAGATTAGCCAAGCCCTTTGTTCTTAACCATCTCAACCTTTTATTCTTATCCTTAAACTTTAATGCATCCTGCCAGACAGCCCTGCCAGCCAAAAAACCAGAACAACCATTCCTCATAGCTATTTTCAGTTGTTCTTTGAAAATGCGGATATTGACTCCAGCAGACAACAAAACCCACGGAACTCTAACTTCTTTAGAGATGAGCTGACAAAACTCAGCACAATCAGCCTTAGTGAACAAAAAACCTTTTTTAGAAAAGCCCTTGACAAAATCCAGATCACAAGGAAACTGAAGCTTCAAAATCCTAACATTATAATCCTTCTTAGAGAATTCCCTGACAGAATCAAGAATAAGAAAAGGCTTCCTGAAAATAAATTCCTCAACAGATAAATTAAAAGGGTACGTAATAATCTCCAAAAGAAAAGGAATCTTATGCTCTTTACAAGCTCTGCCAACCTTTTTGACCAGATTTCTTTGGTGGTTAACGACCTTCTTTGAAGCCAAAGGAGAATAATGAAGATTAAGCTTAACAGCAAAAGCGCCAAGACGTTTAGCCTTAGCAACAGAAAAACCAGGCTGAAGCTCAGTAAGCCAGCCGCCCTTAGTTTTCTTAACACCAGATTTCTCCAAACAAAACAATAACTTAGAAGATTCTTTGACCAGATCAGCTAAGCCTAAAGAATAAACAGGATCAATCAACACAGCGCCAGCAAAAGGAGCCAGAGTCCTGATGATATCTTCTTTGACTTCTTTCACCAGAGATTTAGTAACTCTAGGAAAAACCTTTTTCAAAGCCTTAACAAAACTAGACCTCTGATCAACAGCAAGCATATCAAACTTCTTTGAGATCATAATTTAACCACCTTTGCTTTCTTTAGTTTAATCCTGCGCTCAAGCTCTCTTTTTGACAAAAGC
>CAYPUD010000006.1:0-1892 GCA_964413955.1 uncultured Methanosarcinales archaeon | reverse complement strand
TTGTTTTAGCTTTCTTAATATCTTTAAGCTCAAGATCGTCATTAATTCCTTTGTAAGCAAGGATTGTCCTGTTTTTCTTTAAGCCAGTGAGAATAACACTAAAACCAGCATCTCCTTGCTTTTCTTTTCCTAAAAAGGTGATCTTTTCTTTCTTTAGGATAGACTTGATGATGCTGCTATTATGGCCCTTGCCTAAGACACCAATCCAACCAGTCTTAAGACCTAGTTTTGAAAAAGAAACAGCTGTGTTGGTTCCTCCGCCACCTGTTGAAGTATGCAGTTGATCTATTAAGATTTTAGAGCCAATCTGAAGGCAAACATTCTCATGGCCATGAATACGCTCTAACTCCAACTGCTTAGACTTAGTTTTTAAGAAAACATCAACAGTGGCAGAACCGATCGTAATTACATCAAACATTATTTTAACCTCTTTTAAAAGAATAAAATGATTAAAGATGTTATAAAAGTTATGTTTCTTAAGGTGTTCATTTATAATGAAAGAAATTGTTCAGTTTAATGAAAAGAAAATAATCCCTTGACAAAGTTCCTTGAGCGTAAGTTATTTTTAGTATCTTAAAGTGGTGAAGAACGAAAGGTTTAAATACAAAACAAAAAAACTAAAACAAAATGGATGAACTAGAAGCGATAGCAAAAGAGCTGGGAAGCACAGTCACTTACCAAAAAGAGGACAATATTGAGATTTTAGAATACAAAGAAGAAAATGTTTCAAGAATACTTGCTGTGAAAACGCCAGAGTATCAGGGAGTAAGATTTGATTTAAATGCTGACCATTTCGAAGAATGCCTGAAAAGAATCAAAAAAATAGACAACCCACTAGCAACACAAGCATACGAAATACTCAAACAAAAAGAAATCAAAAAAGAAATAAAAGACGCAGACCAGACCTTCATAGGAGACTATTTTGAACTGGAGAACTTCAAAGACCTATCTGATATGATAAGAAAATATGAAAAAAGAAAAGAAGATTAACCCTTATCAAACTCGTTCTTTGTGATAATCCTCTCGAAAACAAGAAGCCGCTTATCAGGAAACCAATGGTACATAATCCGCAAGTTCTTTGAAAGCCTGGCATGACGAAAACCATTCCATTTTCCTTTTGAAATCTGCTCATGAAGCTTTTTATGATAAGGGTAAGTGAGAATCTTCACCTCAATTTTACTAATATCCGCCTGAGACCTGTAAAGTTCACAATCATTAAGGTATCTCTTAGTCTTTACAATACTTTCGGGCACGATGAACATTCCACTAGAGTCTGAAGAGTTTAATTCAAACTTAAGAATATCTTCTAAAAGATTATTGACCTGATCAACTAACTCAGAAAATTCAGCAATAAATAAATCCATATAAGTTTTCTTATCTTTCTTGAACTCTGTATCGTCAACATCAGAGAGAGCCTGATTTACACGGGTCTTAAGAACATACAGAGAACTGTCTAAACGTTTTAAAGAGCTGCCAATCTTATCGCGACAGTCAGCATCAAGAATAAGCTTAACATTTCCAAAAGAATTTTTGATTTGGTTAGACTTCTCTCCAAGCGCAGGTAACATACTTTTAGTTACAGATATCTTCCCTCCAACAAGATTTGAAAAAAGAGTTTCAATATGTTTTTTAAAATCCTTAATCAATGAGAAAAACTTCTTAAGATCATCTTTCATATACCTTAAATTGAACAGGATTTTTATAAACTTTTTCAACAACACTAAAAAACATTACTTCGCACCAAAAATAGCAACATTTTAACATCAAATCTGAACAATTCACATAAACTTGAAATTCTGTTAAATTCATATCTAAATAAAATATCTGCTTATTTTTAGTTATTATATTAGTTTAATCACAAATCATCAACATCAATAAAGTTTAAAACTTTT
>CAYPUD010000005.1:15760-21293 GCA_964413955.1 uncultured Methanosarcinales archaeon | reverse complement strand
CTAAGGCAGCCATGTCTTGTCATTCTTCAGTTTGTCTGGAAGATACTTGTCCAGGACATAGTTCAAATATTTTGATGAGAATGCTTGCTGTTCTGCCCTCTTCTTTAGTTTGGTCATCAGTTGCAGGGCTTTCTGCCATTCTTTATGTTGTTGCACAAAAGGATCGTTTTTCAGCCCGTCCTTTATCCTTTTGACATCAACCTCTTTTAATGGGTGCGTTGGCAGATTGTAATCTAGAATGTCTTGTGGTGTCACGCCGATAAATTTCGCTGTTGGCACGCAGAAGAACTCGTTTATGTGCGCTGCATTCCCTGATCCTACTTTCAGTGTTCTGTATATGTTTAGATACCCGTAAGGGTCTCCGTCAGTGAACACATATACTGGAATGTTGTTCTCTTCGCTTAATTTTCTTATGAATCTTCTTGTTGCTCTTGCTGGAACTCCTTTCAAGGATATCAGTATGCAGTTATGCTTGTCCCAGAACTTGTGGTACACAAACCTTTGGTACATTCCTGATGTCTCTATTGCAAGGATGAATTTTGCTTTTGTCTTGAACTTGAAGTGTTCAACTGTATTTGGTATGTTGTATCCTCCTGTTCCCATCTTTGAGCAGTCTATCTCTAATTTTTTTCCTGTTAAAGGATCTTTATCAATAATAATTAATTTGCCAGTCACTGCGCTGCCGTCCTCATCTGGTATAAACCCTAATCTTTCTCTGTTGTAGCCTATCATGGCTTCTGCGTCGTCCATTATTGAGTCTGATTCTGGCTGTTCTTTGAATGCTGCATCTTTCCAGTTCTTTGATTGGTAGTACACATCTCTTTTTGTTGCTATGTCATCTGTTTCTATCAGTTTCTTTGATAACGCCATCATTCGTAGTGTTTGCGCGAATGTTTTTATTGTGGATGCTGTCAGTGTCCTTTCTTTGAGATGGCCTTTTAGTGTGAAATATCCTTCTTTTGGATCGTATTCCACATTTTGCAGGCTTCTTACAGGGCTTGTGACTTTTGGCTGTTTTCTTGACAGCACGCTCTTGTAGACGCTTATGGCTATTTCTTTTATCTTATCAAGGACAGCTGTTTGTGGTTTGCTTTTTTCGCTCATTTTCTTATTGTGCCTCTTTTCCTATTTTCGCAAATTCCTCGTCATATTCTGTGTTTTCTGCTGTTATGTCTTTTAGTTTTCCTCTGTGGCTTTCCAGTATCTCTTTCAGCAGGTTTTTTATTTTTTCCTCGTCGCTTTGTTTTAGGCTCAGCAGTTCTTTAAGGGCATCTCCGACATGAGGTATGTATTTTTCTATGTAGCTTCTTTTTTGTGTCTCTGCGTTGAGCCTTTTTTTCTTTGAGACATAACTGCCCAATTTCCTGCCGCATTCTTGTAGCGCTAATTTTGTTTCTTTGATTATTTCAGGATAGTGCGCTATCGCTTCTTTTGCTTCTGATGTGAATGGCGGCCATACGCTGGCTATGTGCACTGCGAGTGTGACTGGGCCTTGCGGCAGGGCTCCTGAGCTTTGGCTCAGCCCATAGCTTCTCCATGATGTTGAAATGACTGATTTGAATATTGCTCCTGCGCTTTGTTGGTATAACAGAGGAACTCTATTTGCAAACCTCAGTAATCTTATTGATTTGTCTTTTGGTTGTTCTCCTCCATATGCTATTGCGCACTCCACAACAAAGGGTATTCCTTTGTATATTGTTGGTGATCGTGTAACAGCAGCATAGAATTCTGCTTGTATCTCTTTTTTTAGTCCTTTTTCCAATAATTCCGCACCTATTGGCACTATGCAGTCAGTGCTTGGCGCGATTATTTTTGTTGTTTCTATGCCTTCCATCAGTTTTTCTATCTGCGCGAGGTTCAGTTCTTGCGGCTTTAGGTTTGTCTCTAACCCTGCTTTCCTGCAGATCTCTTTTGCTGTCCCTGCTCCGACTCTTGAGAAGTCTTTCATCAGAAAGCTTTGCAGTGTCCTGCTTTCGGTGTCTCTGAGCATTTTTTGTAATATTCCTAACTCTATACCATGTGGGTGAGGCTTTATCTCTTTTGGTTCTTTTGGCAGGGTATTGGTTGCTCTTGCAAAGATGAATTGTTCTGCTTTTGGTGTTGTGTAGATCAATGTTGCATGAGGATTCACTATAGCAGTATCTTTTAAGTATGCGTCCACGCTTTGGTCTCCTTTTTGGTATGTTGCTTCCATATCAAGCTCGATCCTTGTCCCATGTTCTTTTTTCCATTCTCTTTTTTCTTCATTCACTATTTCTGGCTTGTTTGTTTTTGTGTTTATCCTAAGTTCAAAATAGCTGGCTTCTTCTTGTTTGCTTGTCTTGCTCAATATTTTAGCGGCTCTTCCTGTTGTTAGTTGTGAGTATAGTACTGCTGCGCTTATCCCTATTCCTTGCTGGCCTCTTCCTTGTTTCATTGTGTGGAACTTGCTGCCGTATAATAGTTGAGCGAATATGTTTGGTATCTGTTTCTTTACGATTCCTGGCCCATTGTCTTCAATTTTTACTCTGTACCTGTCTTTCCCCATCTCTATTATCTCTACCTGCACTTCTGGCAGCACTCCTGCTTCTTCGCACGCATCTAATGCATTATCTACTGCTTCTTTCACCACAGTCAATAATGCTTTTCTTTTGTTATCAAACCCTAAAAGATGCCTGTTTCGTTCAAAGAACTCAGCGACTGAAATTTCTCTCTGCTTTTTTGCCAGTTGTTCTGCTGTTTGTCTCATTTGCTGCCTCTTTTTTATCTTTTTTTGTTATGTGATTTTTTTTATCTTCTCTTTTGACTTCTTTGACTTCTTTATTCTTTTGTTTTTTTTCTTGTTTTATTTCCTTATGACTAAAACATGGCTTTTCTTTCTTTTCTTCTTTTTTCAAGCCATCTGTAGACTTGTGCGTGTGTCATCCCTGAAAGCAACTGCTCTATTGCTTTTCTTGCGTCTGCAATATATTCCATTGGCCCTATTATCCCTGCTGTCTTTCCATACACGCATATGTTTGTTTGTGTGAGGTCTTCCATTGTTTTTCTTGATTTCCCGCCCTCGCCTATTATTCTTCCTTTGATTCTTATCAGGTCTTTCTGGTTTCTTGCATGATTCTGCAATGGCAAGAGCTCAAACCCATAGTCCATTTTCATGAGTAATTTCGCTATTTCTGGATTGAATCCTCTTCCGATGGCTCTTATTATCTCTCTTGCTGTGTAGAGCTTCAGAGCATCTGTTCCTGTTATTTTCACTTCACCTTCTTTGCTGTCCACTTCTATTTTTGTTTTCGTCAGCTTTTCTAGTTCTTTCTTCACTTCACCTTCTTTTCCTATCAGGACAGCTATCCTGTCCTTTGGTATTCTCAATTCGTACATAAAATCTTCGGAGGCCATTTTATTATTTTTTAGAAAGTTAGTGGATGATTTAAAAATGTTGCTGTTTGGTGTTCGGAGCAAAGTCAAATTTAGTGTGCCTATGTAGCCAAGCGCAGTTCTCAGGTGTTTTTTTTGTTTGATTTTGTGTTTGATTAAGAGTATTTTCTTTAGTTGGATCCTAGTGAGCCTGCTTGGCTCAGGTCTGATAGTGTTGTTGTTTTTCTCTGCTTCAGAAATTTCTGTTGAATTTTTCTTAATCGCTTTTCTGCCAGCAAGATTATCTCTTTCAGGCAAAACCTGCTATCAACTCTGCGGCTTTTTATTTCAGAGAATACTTTTGCTTCATCTAAAAAAACAGCCAACAACTCCCTGATTTTTCTTTCAGACAAAAGCTTCAATTATCAGTCGCGAACAAGCAGTGCGCCTATTATTTAACTCAAGAATTTCCTGCTCTATTAAACTCTTTTTCTCGCATGCTTCTTGTTTAGCCCAAGAGTTTTTTACTATTACATCTCACATTTTTGCAGCGCGCCTCTTGTTTAACCCACAACCTCTTATATCTATTCCTAACTTTATTTCGCGCTGCATAGGTGCCATTAAGTTTCTTTAGCCTGTTATGCACTCTCGGATACAACACTGCTGACAAAAAAAGGACAGTAAAACCTTTTAATAATACAACGCTTTTCTTTGTTTGAGGTGAAAAAATGAAAGATTATCAAAAAATGTATCTTGAGGTCCAGGATCTAGTTTTTTCAATAAGGGATAAGAAGAAACCATTTACTCTTAAGGATATTTTCGATGAGCTTGACAAGAAGGATTTGCCTCATAGAGCGGACCCTGGTTATGGTGTCTCTGATTTTTTAGATAACTTAGTCCTTTGTAATTTTTTAGAAAAGATATCTTATTCTGAATATATCTATAAAGATCCTAAAGAAGAATATTCTTAAAGGCCTTCTTCAGTGTTCTCAACACCAACATCCTTAATGTTTTTTACAACTAAAAATAATCCTTCAAAAAATGTTAGCCACCACTCAGGAATAGAGACATTTTCGAAAGCTTTATATATTTCTTGCAGTTTGTTTGGTTAAACTTTGTCAAATCAAAGACTTTGGGGGGAAAATTATGAAACTTACTGAAATTTTAAAGAACATTCCTAAAAAAAGTATTAAAATTGCTAGCAAACCCTTGTTTTTGTTAGGAATGGGTTATTTTCTGGTTAAGACTCTTACAACTCCAGTTTATGCAGGAGACACAAAGCTTAAGAGTGATAACTCCTTCTGGGACTCTGTTGAAAAAACAGAGCTTGTTGAAAAAAAATCTGATAGTAAAGTCAAGGCTTATGCCAGGCTTTTGGGTCTTGCTTCTTTTGATGGGCCTGATTATTTTGGTGGTGATGCAAAGGTTGTATTTAAGCCAGGCAAAGGTTTCAGGATAGGTGCTGAGGGCTCTGTTGATTATGGATCAGATTCTGGCATTGATGCTTTAGCAACTAACCTTGGCGCATACCTTGGCAAATACTTCATCAGCAGGGCTTCCACTGTCTATGCTCAGCTTGGTGTAGACCTTGCGTTCTCAAATTCTGAGTCTAAAGATTCCAGCCTTGATGAGACTCTTTATAAGATCAAGACAAAGTTTGGTTTGGACAACTCTGATTTCAGAGGAGATATCAGCCTTACTTTTGGTTTTGGTAATTACTCTGGTAAATTCAATGGAACCAAGCAAGAGGGCAGCGCATTTTCTTTTGAAACCAAGGGCAATGCGAGATTCAAGACTGGTTCTGATTTCGATATTGAGGCTGGTTTTGAGTTCATCTATAAAGAATTAGACAATCTTTGGACTGAGTTTGCTTCTAATTTCGGCGCAGGCGTTGTTTACAATGCAGATGATGATCTTGCTATGAAATTGTCTGCTTACTTTAAGCATTCTGTCATTGATTCTGGCAGAAGTATTTACACTGACTCTTTTGGAGTGCAGTATGAGGTTTTCAGCAGGGTCTTGAAAACTAAAGACTTTACCGTGACTTTGAATGGAGCAATAAGGTACGACACCAAAGAAGGCTTTGGAGCTTTTGCCAGCATTGGCATTTCAACAAAATAAACCAAAAAGTTTAAATAAGAGTGCTACTCAGGGGTAGAAAACGAATAAAAATCAAACATGAATGGGGGGAAGAAAAATG
>CAYPUD010000005.1:0-15660 GCA_964413955.1 uncultured Methanosarcinales archaeon | reverse complement strand
TACTCAGGGGTAGAAAACGAATAAAAATCAAACATGAATGGGGGGAAGAAAAATGAATAAATTATACAAGATTTTAGGCGGAATTACTGCCACAGCAGCTTTTGTTCTTAGTGGTTGTGTAAGTAAATTCACAGGAGGCTTTTTAGGCAGCTACAAAAAGAAAGAGCCTATCTCAATCGTCAAGACTTATGAAGAAAACTTGGCTCACGTTTGGGAAAATGGCAAGCTTGATGCTGATGAGATTAGAGGTATTGCAAAGGACTATCTTGACATTAAGAAGAGATTAGCAGAAGATAAGGATCTTGATAGGAAAGAAAAAGAAGACCTTCAAACAATATTGAATAAAGATAAAAAAATTCTGGATCAGTATGTTAGCAAGACAAACATAAAGGTAGCTTATGTTATGAAGATTTCAACGCCTGCAGAGAAGATCTATCGTGGCACTGATCACGAGCTTAAAGCTGTTGAAAAAAAATCTATTGATGATGTTGCTAAAGACTTTGGCATTGACAGAGTTAAGCTTCTCGCAAAGCTCATCAGTGAATACACTCCTTTAAGCGGATCTTATGACGACTTGAATGAAAACACTTACATAATCGAGATAACAAAGGATTCGATAGGAAAAATCAGGGGTCACTTAAAGAATGGTCTTGAAGGTAGAGTTAAGATTTCTGCTGAAAAGATTAAGGAATTGACTGACGGAAAAATAGATAATGGTGAAATTAAAGGCTTTGCTATTCAGCTTTATGAGCCAGAAGGCCTTTCTTGGACTAGTTATGACCCAACAAAAACAACACCTACACAAACAGCAAAAACAACAAACACAAACAACAAAAACAAAAACAAAACAAACACAAAACCTGGCGTCAAACCGGCTAAATGATTAAAACAAAATCTTTAACTAAATTTTTTTATTTTTTAACTTTTAATTTCAAGGGGGGATTAAAACAATGAAAAAACTTATTTCAATCATACTCATTTTCACTTTGCTCGTCTCTAGTGCTAACGCTTTCTTCTTTTTTGGTTACAATTCTTTAGAGGGGTTCAAGAATGGTGGAGAGTCTGCGGTCGATTTTACGGGAAGCGAAAGCAATATAGACTTCACGGGCAGTGAAAATGCAATAGACTTCTCTGGAAGCGAGAGTGCAATCGATTTTATTGGAGGCGAAAGCGATATAGACTTCACAGGAAATGAGCGTCCTGTTGATTTTACTGGCGGCGAATCAGAAGTTGACTTCAACGGAAATGCTGGTTTGGATTCTGCTAATAACAGAGATCTTTTCAATCTTCCTGAGACTCCAAACTTTCCAGGGGATTTGCCTATAATCCCTCCTAAGCGCAATCTTCCTGCTGAATGGAATTCTTTGTCTGACGTCTCAATTCCTCAGGGTTCTCCTGACAACACTGTTGTTTACAGCAACTTGAAGTCTTTTTGTTCTGATCCTGATGATGAGGAAGTTTTCAGAGTCGCTTCTAAGCATGAGAACTTTGACTTGTTCTTTTCAGGAAATGACTTGGTTATTAGGAATCTCAATAAGGATTATTTTGGCAAAGACAAGGTTGTTGTCTCTTGCAACAATGTCAAGGCAAGTTTTTTCCTGACAATCAGCAAATTGCCTGTTAAAACAAATATACCTGCAAGATGGCTTCCTTTGGACGATGTTGTTTTTGATTCTGGCATCAGTGATGGAACTGTTATCTATCATAATTTGGCAAGCAGATGTGTTGATCCTGACAGTCCTAAAGTGATTAATGTTTCCTGGCCTGAAGGATTTTTTAGCTTGTACTTTGATGATTGGTATAATCTTTTGATAAGGAATGTTCATGGTCTGCTTTCAGGTCATGATTATTCTTTCAGGATTGATGTCTCTTGCAATGGTGTGCCTGCAAGCTTTCACTTAAAAATCCTGGATGTTTCAAGGAACAAGGATTCTTTTGACAGTTCTGTTGGCTCTTTGGGTGAAAGAGTCTTTGTATCGAGCATTTTCATTCCAAACCAGGATAATATCAGAGCAGGGTCTTCTGTTCCTATTGCAGTGGTTTTCAAGAGTGATGAAGATCTAGAGAATGTTAAATTGAGTGCCATCATTGCTGAGTTGGGCGTGAGATCTGCTGTAGGGCCTTTTGATGTCGAGAAGGATAAGAAAGTGTCCAAAACACTGTCTTTGGATATTCCTGAATGGACTGCTCCAGGAAGTTATTACATAAGATTCAGCCTGAATGGCAGGGTTATTTACAGAGAAATTAAGATTATAGAGTAATCACAAAGAAATAATGAAATTTAATGACCACTCCAGAATAAAAATATTTAAATATTGACCTTCCTTTTTTCACTTAAAAAAAGGTTTTGGGGGGATTTAACATGAAAAAGCGTTTGATGTTCATTTTATTGGTGTTGGTGTTAGCAGTTTCTGCTTTTGCTTTTCCAGGGACTTTGGAAAGCGTTAAGTTCGATGGAACAACCTTAACTTCTGACAGCATCAACAAGCTCAATGTTGAGAGAGGAGAAGAGTATGAGATTAAAGTTGCATTCACTCCTGGTGTTGATCTCGATGATGTTGAGGTTGAAGCGTTCATCTCTGGTTATGAGTATAGTGATGATGAAAGAATCTCTGACAGGAGCGGAGTCTTTGATGCTGATGCTAACACGACTTATGTCAAGAAGTTAAAGATTAGGATTCCTGACGACGCAGATGAGGATTCCTATAAGTTAAGGATTATTGTCTCTGACAGGCACAATTCACCTTTGGTGGCTAATTTTAACCTGAAGATTGGCTTGCAAAGACATGATGTTAAGATCAAGGACGTCATCTTGAACCCTAATGGTATTGTTGAGGCAGGCAGCGCAGTCATCGCAACTGTCAGGGTTGACAATGATGGCGAAAAAGATGAAAAAGATGTTCGTGTGGAAGTTTCAATTCCTAAGTTAGGTGTGTCTGATGTTGAGTATATTGATGAGATTGAGAGTGATGATGAAGAGAACACTGAGGAGATCTTTTTGAGGATTCCAAGATGCGCTGCTCCTGGAGTTTACGACTTGAATGTTGAAGTGGCTTACTCTGGCAGGCACAAGACTGTCTCTGCTAAAAAGAGTGTTCAGGTAGTTGCTGGGGAGGATTGCGGGGATTCTTCATCTGAAGAGCAAGCGTCTGTGGTTCTTGTCGGTCTCCAATCTCAGACTGGCAAGCCTGGCGAGACTCTTGTTTATCCTATAACATTCTCAAATAATGGCAAGAACTCTAAGATGTTCTCAGTATCTGCTGAGAGTGTTGAATGGGCGGATGTCAGTGTCACTCCTTCAAACGCTGTTGTTGTTCCTGGCAAGGACAGCAAGGTTGTTTACCTTAACTTAAAACTCAATGATGACGTTGAAGCAGGATCAAGGGTATTCTACGCCAACATAGCGTCTGACGACAAGTCGGAGAATGTTGCTTTCACTGCGAATGTTGTCGCTGAATCATCTTCTCCTGCAGGTTGGCTTGAGTTCATAGTGATTGTTCTGGTCGTGGCCATCATTGTTTTGGGCTTGATTGTGTTTTTCAGGTCCAGAGACGAGAAAGAGTATTATTGATTAGGAGGTTGGCATGAGACGTTTTGCCTTATTTTTTTTATTTCTGTTTTTATTTCTTAATACTGCTCTTGCTTTAGATTTCAACGCTGCAGGAGATTCTGAAGTTGCTGCGTTCAGGTGTTATACAATTGAGAAAGAATTGTTCGTGTCAAACCCTGAAAGTTCTGATATTGTCGTTTCTTTTTCTATTGGTGGTGATGCTGTTGATTTTATCAGGTTATCTGATTTGAGTTTAGAGTTAGGGCCTGGAGAAACAAAAGCATTCAAAATCTTTTATAAGGTTCCTTGTGATGCAAAAGAGGGTGTTTATGATCTTGATATTTATTTTGATGGTTCTGATTCTCAAAAAGTGCTCTCACAAAAGATCAATGTCTTCACCCCAGATAGTTTATTTGTTTCTGTAGAACCAACTTCACAGAATATTAATCCTTGCGGTGTTGCTTCTTATACGATCAGGATTGAGAACCCCACAAATATCAATGAGTCTTATTCCTTGAAGCTTGATGATTTCGTTGGAGAGTATGACGTTGAGGATTCTTTTGAGCTTAATGGGTATGAGAATAAGACACTGGAGCTAAAGATCGCTCCTAAAGACTGCAAAAAATCAGGTGAGTTCAGTTTTAACCTCATCGCGTCCACCATTAAAACTAATTTGACTAAAAAGATTCCTTTATTCTTGAACATCAGCTCTTTTGGCATTCCTGAGATTGCGAAGGGTGTTGATAGGATCAGGACGGATTTTGACGAGAAGAGCGCTTCTATTAAGATCAGGAATCTTGGCAAGAAAGATGTGAATTATGATGTAATTATTGATGGCTTGAGTTGGGTTGCTGCTCCAAAAAATTTGTTTGTCAAGGCAGGTTCTGAAGCGCCTCTTGACCTCTTGCTCAAACCAGATAAATCTGTTAAGGAGGGTGAGTATAACTTTGAGATTAAACTCGCTGTCCCTGAGTCTTCTGTTGCATATTCCAAAAATTTTACAGTAGTGCTTAAGCCTTTCTCTCTAATTGAAAGAAAACCTTTGTTGATATTCGTTCCTTTAGTGATATTATTGTTGCTTGGATTAGGAACAGTCGGCATTATTTTTTTCGTCAAGTCCAAAGCATTTGAAGTGTTAAAGCAGGAAGTTGCGAAAAAAAGAGCTGAGCGTGATGCTCTGCTGCAGAAGAAAAAAGACAAGTTGAGTAAGGAGAAGCGTGAACGGTTGGAAAGAAGGGAAGCCTTGAAGAGAAGAAAGTTGGAAACCGAAAATAAGTTGCTTGAGCTTAGAAAAAAGAAAAAAGAAGAGAAGCTCCGGAAGAAAGAAGAAAAGCTCAAGAAAAAAGAGGAAAAAAGAAAGCGTAAGGCCTTGTTGAAGGAGCAAAAAAGAAAAGAAAGGCTTGAAAAGATTGCTGCCAAAGAGCGGGCTAGAAGAGCTTTGAAAGCTGAAATTACTAATAAGATAAAGGCGCAGTTTAAGCTTATCCCTAAAGACAAGATTTATTCTGGAGACTCTAAAAAAGGTTTTGCTTTTGGTTGGATTTTATTTATCATAATCGCTTTACTCTTGGTTTTGTTCTTGAAGTCGTTTGGCCTGCTTGTCTTGCTGGTCTTTATTGTGGTCTCTGTCTGGTTTGAGTTCAGGAAAGCGTTTCATTTTGTCAGAAGATGGAAATTTCTTGAGAAAGGTTCTGCCCTTCCTATCTCCACAGGATGGAAGTTAGGCGTCTATTCTTTCACCGTCGTCGCTTTGAAGAACGTAAAGCGATTCTCTCTTACTGTCAGGAAGTTCTCTTCTAAGCTTGATAAGCTTAAGTGTTTTGGCTGTTTTGCTGTATCTTCTAATGTTGAAGGCGCTGTTAAGCTCAGTGACGTCAGGTTTAGGGTGTTGAGAAGATGGTTTGAAAAGCACAATATCTCGCCTGATGATTTCAAGCTTTTGAAACGCGCAAAAGATGGTTGGCAAAGGCTGAAAATCGGTTTCATCAAAGCAGATAAGCGTTTCTTTTATTTCAGTGTTGACAAGCTTGGCGTTGGTGAGTTCGCTCTTGCAGGCAAACCTTTGCAAAAAATTCAAAAGAAAAGGTTTAACATTTTTTGGATTGCGTTGATTGGCATAGTCGCTTTATTTTTATTGCAGCCAAGTTTTTCAACTGATGGCATCCCAACTCAAGTCTGGCAGAAGGATACTCTGCACTCAATAAGTCTTGGCAGGTATTTTCACGATCCTGATCTTGACAGCCTGAAGTTTTCTGCTGATGAGACTGAGAATATTGATATCTCTTTTGATGGTGATGTTGCTTTGCTTAATCCTTCACCTGGCTGGACTGGTGTTGAGTATACCAGATTTCATGCCACTGATCCTGCTGGTGAGACTGCTTCAAGCAATAATGTGAAGCTTGTTGTGAAAGACTCTTTGCCTTTCGATGGGAATTTGCGTTGGGTTAATCTTATAGCGCTTGCTTTGCTCTTGTTTTTGGTGGTTCTTGTCTTGTTTGAAAAGAAGATTTGATTAATTATCTTCGTTTTGTTCAGATTATTGTGTTGAGCAATGTTTCTTTGTATATTATTATAAAAGTTATTGCTGCCCATAATGCTGCGCTTAGAAGTAGTTTCTTGTCCGTAACTGCTCTCTCAGGATTTCTTGCGATATCATCTCCTTGCAGGACATGCATGAAGTATCTTAGTATTGTGTATAATGCGAAAGGCAACGTCAATAACAAGCCATCATGCTCGCTGAAGAAAGAATACAGTGCATAACACATCGCTAATGCTGTTGTGGATATTATCATCAGGCCGTAAGTGAGGTCTTTCGTGTATATTGTGAGTGTTTTTCTGATTTTCTCTGCTTTCTTGCCGAGGAACATGACTTCAGCATGCCTCTTTCCTGTCACCAAAAACCATGCCAGAAAGAATATTCCTAATATCAGCCAGGGGCTTATTCGCACATCAATCAAAAAGGCTCCTGACGCAGCTCTCAGGACAAAGTTTGTTGATATTGCCATTACATCGGCTATTGCTATGTTTTTCAGCCAGAAAGTGTATATCATACTTATAAGAAACAAAGAAGTTGCTGCTAAGGCAAATGCTGCGCTTAACTTAAATGATATGCCTATTCCTATTGCCAGCAGTATCAGGGATATTATGATTGCGCTGAGTTTGCTTATCCTGCCTGCAGCAATTGGCCTATGCCTTTTCTCTGGGTGCAGCCTGTCTTTTTGCGCATCTTTGATATCGTTTATTATGTATTGTGAGGATGATATGATGCATAATGCTATGAATCCTGTTGTTGTGAGCGCTAATAGCTTTAGGCTGAACAGGTTGCCTGAGAATATTATAGGCAGATAAACCAGTAAATTTTTGTACCATTGCCTGACTCTTAAAAGATTGAGGATTTCCATCTTATGCAAATACGAATACAACTCCTAATATGAAGATGCTTATCAGTATAAAGTCTATGAATAAAGGAACTTTGCTTATGTTTTTGTGTTTTTTAGCGGCTGCTCTGTGTGCAAGTACTAGCAGGATGGTCATTGTTGATCCTGCCAATGCACCTGTCAGGTCTATTGTTTTTGCGAAGCTTCCCATGAAGAACATGCCTATTGCTGGCGGCAGGAACGCGAATATGAATGATTTTTTTTTGCTCAGCATCATATCGTCTGTGAACATTGCGTAGACTGAGTAGCTTACTGCCAGAAAGCTTGTCGCTAATGCCAGCAGTGCGAATATGTTTATCAGTGCGCCGATAAAAGGTAAATGTTGCAACCCTATTGTTGCTACTTCTGTCATGTTTTCTGCTTTTGATATTGCTGTCGCAACGAACAGCACATATACTATTATTGGGATTGTTGATCCTATTATTATTATTTTTTTCAGCTTGTTCTTTTGTTTGTTCTTGTTCTTCAAGGCTTTGTTTTGGATTAGCTTGTATACTGCCGGAATACTCACTAGTCCCAGATAGGCGAACAATGATATTCCGAATACCATCCCTATTCCTTTTAGTGTAAACCCTGTGAACGCTGTTGTCCTGACCTCGCCAATACCCATGCCAAGCATTACGATAACTCCCACTATTGTAAGTTTTATTGCTTCAAGGAAGAGTTCGCTCCCGCCTATGGTTTTTATCCCTTTGGCAACAATCAGCGCTCCTGAGATATAGAATATGATTCTCCATGTTGTTTCATTTAATCCTATTAGCGCCAGCACTTGCGCTGATCCTATTGTGTAAGCGATCAATGCGCCATAGCTGAGCAATAGCATCGCGAATATCATTATTTTCTTTCCTGTTTTTCCGACAAATCTTTCGACTAATCCTACAACTTGGTGGGGTTTCTTTAATGCGCAGTTCATCTCTCCTATACGAAGGTTGACGAACATCATGATCAATCCTATAATGACTATCAGTAATAATGCAGACCAGAACCCTGATTGTGCTACTGCGTATGGCAAGGCAAGAACCCCGCCGCCTATTATGCAGCCAGTCATTATTGCTATTCCTTGCCAGAATCTGCGGTTTCTCATTTTTTCCTCTTTTTGATGTGAATTAGTGTGATTTTTTTATAAAAGTTTCTTTAGGTGTGCATTAGATTAGGTTGTGCTGTTTGGGTATTTTCTTTGGTTAAAAATTTGTGAGCCTGTTTGCCTCAGTTCTATATTTGTGGCAGATTTTCTTGCTTCAATGTCTGTTGAATTTTTCTTATCCTTCTGTCTGCTGGCAAGATCTTTTTTCCAAATGATCCCGCAAACGACTCTGCCTGTTTCTCTGTCTTTCTTTCTATCTAAAACAATCAAATAACTCTGCGATTTTTCTTTCAGAAAAAAACTTCAACAATTATCAGTCCGCGCACAATCAGTGCGCCTAGAATTCAGTTTAAGAGTTTCTTGTTGCTTTTTATGACATTATTCACAAACAGGACGCCTCTTGTTTAACTAAAGAGTTTTCTGCAGTTACTAATCACATCATCTCGTGCACTTTGATTTTCAATATTAATTCTTCTGTCTCTTTCTTTTGAGAAACAAGGTGGGGACGCTGGGATTCGAACCCAGATCTTCCGGGCCCTCCTTGTTGGAGTTGCTCCAGCAGTCTGGAGCCGGAGATAATAGCCAGGTTATACGACATCCCCTTATCTCTTTAGAAAATTTGTTTGCTTTTAAATTTTTAGTTTTTTGTGGTTGTTTTGCTGTTCTTTTTCCTGACTTTTTTATGCGCTTATTTCCTGTTATTGTTTTGTTATGTGTATCACGTCTCCAACTTCTGTGTCTGTCTGCGCTATTGTTCCAGCAGGCATCTCCAGAACGTACATCGCTTTCTTTTTTGGCTTGTGAATTTTTCTTGGCATGAACTCATGCACCATTTCCACTACTTCCCATGCGCTGTTGATGTATATGATATCTATTGGCTCTTTCACGAACCAGGAGTGCAGGTCTATTCTTTGTTCTTTGTTGAACACAAAAACCATTGGGATTATTTTTTTTCTGAACATTTGGCCTCTGATTTTTGAGAATATGCTTTCACACAGGTTGTACTCTTCTGCGATGATCGTCTGTTTTGTATAGTTGTATATCATTGTTCTGGAAAGTTTTTGTTTATTGATCCCTGAAAATAGGTTGTTGGCTTGTTCAGAGCAGTTTGAGTATTTTCTTGTCAAGCGTCTTGAAAAGGTCAAGCCTTTTTGCTCTCCTTACTAGCCATCTGTTCATTGTTCCGTCTTTGTTGTTTTTTTCTCTTGTTTCCAGCCATTCTTGGTCTTCTTTTATTTGCTTCTGTACATACTTCTTCAGTTTTTCTGTGGTGCTTATTTTCTTTTGTTTTATGATCTTGAGCAGGATGTTGTATTCTGGCGTTTGCCTGTATTTCTCAAGGACTTTCTTTTTTAGTTCTTCTCTTAAGTTTATTTTCTTGTTTTGGCTCATGAATCTCACCTCTTTGACAAAAACTTTAAGAGTTGCGCATATGTTTTTGTATTTATTACTTGCTCTTTTCTTATCCATGCTCTTCTTGCCACTGCCACTCCCAGTTCCATGTATCTTAGCTGGCTTGCCTGGTGCGCGTCTGTGTCTATTGCTATCATCACTCCTTTTTCTGCTGCGATTCGTGCGTTTTCATCGTTCATATCCAGCCTGCTTGGGTAAGCATCTATCTCTAACGCGACTTTGTTTTCTTTTGCTGATTCTATTATTTTTGTCATATCTGTCTGATAAGGCTGCCTTTTTCCTATTATTCTTCCTGTTGGATGCGCGAGGATGTTTACGTGCTTGTTCTCTATTGCGGCGATTATTCTTTTTGTCATCTCTGTCTTGCTCATCTTGAAGCCTGAATGGACTGCTGCTAGGACTATATCAAGTTTCTTTAGTGTTTTGTCGTCATAATCCATACTTCCGTCTGATAGTATATCAACTTCTGCGCCTTTCAGGATCTTTATGCCTTTTACTTTCTCTTGGGCTTTTGTTATTGCTTTTATGTATTGGCTTAATTTTTTTTCGTCCATGCCTCTTGCTACGTGTTCGCTTTTTGAGTGGTCTGTGATTGCGATATAGGAATAGCCCATTTTTTTTGCTGTTCTTGCCATCTCTTCTATTGTGTTGCTTCCGTCACTCCATTGTGTGTGCATTTGCAGGTCTCCTTTTATGTCTGTGTAATTGATAAGTCTTGGCAGTCTTTTCTTTTGGGCGGCTTCTATCTCTCCTCTGTTTGTCCTTAGTTCTGGTGGAATGTATTGCATTCCTAAATTCTTATAAATTTCTTCTTCTGTTCTTCCCGCTATCCTTATCTTTCCTTTGAATAGCCCATACTCACTCAGTTTGTATCCTTTCTTTATCGCGATACGCCTTAATTCGATGTTATGGTCCTTGCTTCCTGTGAAGTACTGTAGTCCTGACCCAAATGTTTCTTTTTGCAGCACCCTGAGATCTGCTTGTATTCCTGGCGAGATTATCACTGAGCTTTTTGTAGGCCCTTTCACCAGAATTGTTTTCACTTCTGGCAGTTTCACAAATGCTTCCATCACTTCTTTTGGCTTGTCTGATATTGCCAGAAGGTCTATGTCTCCTACTGTCTCTTTTCGCCTTCTTATTGATCCTGCTATCTCTGCTCTTGTCACAAGACCTGTCTTTTCTATCTGTTTTTTCAAACTTCTTGCGATATCTAATGCTTTGCCAAGCAGCATCCTTCCTTTGTTCTGTTCTTTTAGTGCTATTCCTCTGAGTATGTCTTGTTCGCTTTTTTCGCCAAATCCTTCTAATGATTTTATCTTTCCTGTTTTTGCTGCTTTAGCCAGGTCTTTAATGTCTTTTATTCTTAGTGTCTTGTATAGTTTTATCGCTTTTTTTGGTCCCATTCCTGGTATGTTCATCACTTCGTCCAGGCCTGAGGGCAGTTTTCTCTTTAGTCTTTCAAATTCTTTTATCTTGTTCGTCTTGATGTACTCCTCAATCTTCTCAGCCATTCTTCTGCCCACTCCTGGTATGTCCTCAAGGCCTTTTATGCCGTTTTTTTCGTATATGTCTGTTATGTCTTTTGCCATTGTTTCTATTGATCTTGCTGCTTTCCTGTATGCTCTTGGTTTCCACTCCACGCCTTCCATTTCAAGTATGTCTGCCATCTTGTAGAATATTTCTGAAATCTCAAGATTTTTCATTCAAAAACACCTCTGCTTTTTTGAGTAATTCTTTTGAGTCCTTGAATGTGAGTGTTTGGAGTGCTTCTTCATAAGTTTGCCATTTGTAGCCTTTGTGCTCATAGCTGAGCCTTATTTTTGCGTGGCTTACTTTCGCAAGATAGAATGTAACGTTTTTATGTATCAGTTCATTGTTTTTTCTGAAGAAGTATGTCATCTCTTCCTTAAAGCCTTTTTCAGTCTGGAATTTTTTTATTCCTGTCTCTTCTTCTAGTTCCCTTTGCGCGGCTTCCATGCTGGTTTCTCCTTTTTCTATGTGTCCTTTTGAGAATCCCCAGTGTCCTGCTCCGTAATGCAGTAATAAGTATTTTCTTTGCTTCTTCTTGTTTATTTTATTTTCTTTGTAGATTATTATGCCTGCGGATTCCTCTTTTTTCATCTTGGTTGATTTGATTTTATAGTATTCAACTTGTGGTTTTTGACATATATAAACTTTTGTCCAAAACTTTAAATACTACCTACACAGCTTTGGACTCATCATGAAATGGATAATAGCTTTATTATTACTTTTCTTGGTCGCTTGCTCAATGCCTCGGCCAATTACCGACAACTCTGCTTCAAATGTTTCTGATGACAGCGCTAAAATAGCTGTTGAAAATAACACCGCTTCTGCTGCTGAGCCTGCAGCAGTAAAGGAGAAATCAGTCTCTGATGAAGGTGATGAAGGAAAAAAGACCGAGGACTCTGGAGCGGCAAGCGAGAGTAATAAAGATGTTGTTGTGGAAGGTTCTGCAGCTGCTGATGAAAACTCGACTGGCTTAAGTGAGAATGGCGATACAAAAGCGGCAAGTGCTGAACAGGAATCTGGATCTAAGATTCAAGTCAAGGTTAGTCCCATTACTGCCGCAGTTGCTGGCCCTCCTAAAAAGGAAAAGCTTGTTTTGAGTAAGAGTAAGGTTATGGATTATCTAATCAAACTTTTCTCTAAGATAAACAGTTATGAGTTCAGGACAGAACTTGGTAAGTTCTCTGTTATGGGGGATAAGTTCAAGATTCTCTTGAGCTCTCCTATCAGGTCTCAGATGATTGATAAGAATGGTGCGAAGGCCCAGAGTGTCATCTCTACTGTTTATGTTGATAGGAAGCTTAAGACTGCCACTGGTTATTGCGAGGGAAAAGACACTGGTTTGAGGAGAGAGTGCGAGAAGAACGATTTGTTGGACGTTCCTAGGGATCTGCCTTTTTATGAGTTCAATATAAAGCTTCCAGAGGACTGGTTGTGGGAATTGATTGAGACACCTATTGATTTTGTTGAGACTGACAAGTATTATGTTAATAGCCAGAAAGCAATTCGTGTTTTCTTCTCTTTGAACAATTCGAAATTGGATGTTTTCTTTGATGAGAAGACTGGCTTGCCTATCAGGATTATTGATATCAAGGATGGAAAGTCCTCAACAAATGATTTCCTTGATTTGAACGCAAATTCTGTCAAGGAGAGAGACGTTGTCCATAGGGATCTGAACTCGATCCCTTCTGAGGAGTATTATTATAAATAATTTCTTCAGATTTTTTTTCTTTAATTTTTTTTGTAGTTTTTTGTATGTTGTTTCTTTGAAAGGGTTTGAAACAAGATTCTATGCTAAAGATCGTCAGGATTAGTATTGGATGCGCCGACCGGGATTCGAACCCGGACAACTGGCTTGGAAGGCCAGGATCATTTATGGCAACCAAAGTATTGGCGACAACACTTTAAAAGTTGTAACCATTAGACCATCGGCGCGTTTTACTGCATTAATTTGGTTACGTTTTATAAATCTAACGCTTAATCAGATCTTTTGTAAAATAAATTCATAACCATTAGACCATCGGCGCTTAAAGTCGTTTTTTCTCGCCTGATTTAAATATTTTGCTGTGGTTTGCTTGACTTAGTTTCTTTGTCTTATTTCAGTTCTTCCTCTAATTGTTTGACGAATCTCTTGAAGTCTTGTTGTTTTATGTTTGCTCCGCAGGCGTGTTCATGGCCCCCGTAATAGCCTTCAATCCCTTGCATTGCTTTGCGCATCTTTTGCAGCAGGTTTATTTTTTTTGGAGATCTTAGGCTGCATCGCATATCGCCTGATTTTTCTCTTGCTAATATTATCACTTTATCCTTAAATCTGTATAATAGTTCGTTCGCAAGGTCTTTTGTCAGGCTTATGGTGTTTGTTGTGTATGTGAAGAGTATTATTCCCTTCTTTGGTTTTGTTTTCATTGCTCTGTCCAGCAGTTTGTCGTATTCTTCTTTGATCTGCTTGTATCTCTTGTAGAGGTATTTTCCTGCTGGCGTGTGTTGTCCTAGTATCTCATAAGGCTCGTTTATTCTCGTGATGACTTTTATTGATTGTCTTACTTCTTTTGTTGATCCTTTAAGTATGAATGAGAAAACTTTTACCAGCTCTCCGAATTCTGTCTCAAACAAGGCTGTTTCTGGTGTGTCTGCGTAATCTGGCAGCAGGCTTGGGTATGCTTGCTGGAGTATCTCTGCAAATGATGGCATGTACCAGTCTCCTACGCATCCGACTGTCGCTATCCAAAGGTCTTCTGCTCTTTCATCTTGTACTGCTTGCCAGCAGAGGGCTGATGTTGGGATGCTTTCGCCGTTCTTTAGTGGGTTGAAATAGTTCACTCCCTGCACTTCTTGTAATTCATGGTGGTCTATCCAGTATATTGGCACTTTCACTTCATCTACAAAGTCCTGATCCACCATTGCTATATCCAGTATGAACACACAGTCCGCCTCGTAATCTTTCACTTTTTTTGCAAATATGTTTTTTGTTATTTTTGGCTTGGTCTTTACTGGGTATCCTTGCCCTTCTCGTAGGTATCTGTACAACAGGAGGAAGCTTGCCAGTCCGTCTGGATCGTCGTCAAAGAAATAGATTGGCCTCTTGCTTGTCTTGAGAGCGTCTTTTATTTTTTTTATCTCTTTTTCTGTGAGCATAGATTTCTTCTGTGTTCAGCTTTTTAAAAACTTTGCTGGTAAAAAAAGTCAACTCTGCGGTTTTTCTTTCAGAAAAAAGCATCAACGACTATCAGTTCGCGTCCAAGCAGGACGCCTCTTGTTCAGCATAAGAGTCTTTTATTGCTTTTCATAAAATTGTTTGCAGGACGCCTAAAGTTAAATTCTTTACTCTGCTTTTTTTCAAAACTTTTTTATAGATTCCTTGTCTTCTTTTGAGTATGCTTGGTCTGAAGAAAAAAACAAAGAAGTTTTCTGATGCTAAAAGTATTATTGAAAAGACTATCAAGTTTATTGATACTGAGCTTAATAAGCTAGATTCAAGTGTTTCTAAAAATGCTGTTTTGATTAAACGTATCATTGAGATCAGGGGACTGCTGGACAATGTTGTTGGCGAGTTTTCCGCCCTCTCTTTTGAGAATCTGTCTCCTGATGAGATTGAAGCTGTCAAGAATAGCATCAAAAGAGATCTTTCCCTTATCTCTTCAAAAAAAGATGCTGTTAAAGCTTTTGTTAGTGTTGTTCCTAAGGACGCCAAGAAGGTTTTCAATAGTATCCTTAAGGGTTTAAATGCTGTATCAATAAAGTCTCTTCTGGGTTGAAAAACAATAAAATATTTAAACCTGTTCTGTTTCTCTGTTTAGTTATGGTCTGTAAGGATTGTCATAATTTCAAGGTTTTTGGTAAGAAATGTTGGTTCTATTGGGAGAATAAGAGTGCTTGCTCTCAGTTTAGGAGTTCTGCTGATGAAGAGCCTAAGTTTAAGTCTGTTGAGGATTGAGCCAAAACAATTATAAAGCGTTCCTTGTTTTTTGTTTAAAATTCATTAAAATAAGTGGTTTCTGTGCTTATTTTTTTGGGAGGTAAAGAAAATGCCGGTTAAGAAAGGAGATAAGATCAAGGTTGAGTATGAGGGCAGGCTTGAGGATGGCACTGTTTTTGACAGTTCTAAAACTCATGGCGCTCCTTTGGAGTTTGAGGTTGGTGGTAGAAAGGTCATTAAGGGTTTTGATGATGGTGTCATTGGTATGGAATTAAATGAGGAGAAGGAGATCAGGATTGAGCCCAAGGATGCTTATGGCGACCGTAATCCTGAGTTGATAAAGAAGGTTCCTAAGGACCAGCTTCCTAAGGAACATGAGCTTAAGCCAGGCATGATGTTGTTGATGGGGATGCCTAATGGCGCTCAGTTGCCTGTCACAATTACAGAGGTTGGCGACAAAGAGGTCACGCTTGATTTGAATCATCCTCTTGCTGGAAAGACGTTAATCTTTAAGGTCAAGGTTGTTGAGATTGCTTGATGATTGCATAACTTGTAGTCTCTCAGCGTTGAAGCTTTTGGAATTACACAAACTCCAAAAAAAGGGAGTTGTGTGGATGTTGGTTGTTTAGTCTGTTGAAGTAGGCTTGTCTTCTTCTGTTATGTAGTATTATTCGTGCTGTGACTTGGCGATTTCACCCACAAGAATATGCGCTTAACCACCATTTTACTTTTT
>CAYPUD010000004.1:0-23375 GCA_964413955.1 uncultured Methanosarcinales archaeon | reverse complement strand
GTTTTATCAGGAAGAAGATCTGACTGCGGAAAAGAGATTAAGAAAAATTCAACAGTTTTTTGAATCAATGAACTCAGCCACAATATAGAACTGCGCCACAAAGGCGCACTATAATACAACACAGGAAAATGCACCATAACCAAGGCCAGAAGCTAAACACAGTCTCTAGGCGCACTAGAATTCAGCATAAGAAAATGCTCCTGAACCAAGAACATAGTCAAACACAACTGACACTGTCAAGACACACAGAATTCAGCTAAAGAAAATACACTTGATGCAAGTCATTGCACACCAATACATCAAATAAACAAAAAAGAACTAAAGAATCAATGCCCTATCTTCCTGTTTCTTAACTTTGAGCTTCTGCCATAACCGCAGCTAGAACAAACCTTCTTGCTCACATGAAAACTCCTAAGGCCGCATCTCCTGCAGACTATATGAGACTTACCCTTAGATTTTCTTCCCTGTGAACCAGTTCCACCTTTGCCTTTCATTTTTCTTAAGCAGGACTAATCAGTATGATCGTGTCTCCTCTAATAAACACAGTCCCAAGCTTCCTCTTGACTTCGCCTTCTCTTCTTTCTTCAGTATCATCAAGAACAATATTGATGTGAATATCAAAAGCACGCAAAGTGCCAATGAATTGATTGCCATTCTTCAATTCAACCATTACTTTCTTGTCTTTTGCACGATTAAGAGCATCTAACGGACGCGATTCCATTTTTAACCAACACCTCGAGTATTTTGAGAGTGAAACTAAAGCAGGCATATTTAAATGTTTCTAAAAAAAAAGCGAATTGTAGTGTCTGGAAGCAATTACACAGATCTTAAAGAGTTGTAAGAATACTTCTTAAGCTAATCTAGAAACCAAAGCCCTTCCGCCTCTTCTCAAAATACTTTGGAAGAAACTTAACAGCAAGAAATACCACAACAATCAGGATAAATATGAACAAAAACAACCCAAAATGAGACCTGCTACCAGAGTGGCCCTGCAGATCAATCTTAATATCATCATCAACGCTGGTATGGTCAGACCCAGTCTCATCTGCATTCACATCTAAAGAATCATTTTCACCAGACTCAGCCAGAGGGCCAGTCAAGTTAACAGCATCACTGCCAGAGACATTTTCCTCAGTCAAATTGACTTCCTCAACAGGAGGCTTGTCAGGATCGCAAGCATCACCAACACCATCAAAATCCCAATCCCTCTGCGCATTAGGAACGTCAGGGCAATTATCAACAACATCAAGAACATCATCCTTATCAGGATCCTCAAAAAAAACCAGCCTCAAGACATTATCCTTAGTATCGCCATCATCATCAAGATCCTCTCCGACCAATTTCTCATGAGTCAAAACAACAGCATGATTCTCAAAAAGAACAGGCCTTGAACAGAAAACATCATTGACATACCAAGTCTTATTCGATAAAGAAAAACCAACAAGCTTATTGTCGTCAACAAAAACAAGAACATCCTTAAACACCGACGGGAAAGCTCCAGCCAACCCAACATTAACCTCGTCCAGGTCAGGCAAAGCAAGAACAACAGGGAAATCATCATCAAAATCACCATCCTTATTGACATCCTTCCTCGCTAAAGCCTCATTCACAACAAAGACCAACACACTATCCTTAAAAATTCTTGGATACTCACCAATCCTTGCTGTGTTAACAAGAGAAAGATCATCCAAAAACAAAAGCCTAATCACCTTATCGCTGATCTTTGAATCACCATTAAGGTCATTCCCATACTCTTTCTCGTCAGTCTCAAAAGCAACAACTCCTAAACCAGTAAACACATTCTCTCCAACAAATCCGGTGTTATCAATTGTTCCAGTCTCAATATCAAAAACCTGAACAACATGATCCTCTACATCCTCGTCCTTGTCAAGATCAATATTCACATCGCCCTCAAAGACATCAAAAACAAGCTTGTTCCCATATACAGAAGGATTCTCACCGATAAAATCAGTAGAATAAAGCTTATCATCCCTTAAATCAAAATACCTTATAACAGGATCATCAAAATCATTATCAAAATTGACATCCTTATTCAATACAGACTCCTTTGAATCAAAAGCGACTATAAAACCAAAAACAGAAGGATTGCTGCCATCAGCAACAAATCTCGACTGCTTAGTCTTAATATCATAGACATAAATGCCTCCATCAGACTCATAAGCGATAACATCACCATAAGTGCTAAACTGATCTGCTGCAATTCCTGTATTCACAACCCTCAAAGCAAACACTGCAGGCATCAAGAATAAAAACATCAAAATCAAGACGAACCATCTGAATTCTGCCATGATTAAACACATAACCAACAGAGATTTTTAAACATTGCCAAAAAAAGCGGAAGTTTTAAATATTAATATCTTATTAATATCATATTAAGGTGGTATTATGGTGCAAGCGATAATAAATATTGAAGATCGAACAAACAGGATCTTAAATATAATCAAAGCAAAATTTGGCCTGAAGGATAAAAGTGAAGCAATAAACGTCATGGCTAAACAATATGAAAAAGAACTTCTTGAACCTCAACTCAGACCAGAATACATAGAAAAACTTGAAGAATAAAGAAACAAAAGGGAATTCATTTCAAAAGCATCAGTGAATTAAAAAGGACTTCAAAAAGGGATAAGCAATTTAAAATAAGTTAGTGCCTATACTCATAATAGAGTCAAAATCTGATATAAAACTTTAAGCTGAACAAGAGGTGTGCGAGAGCGTGTGCGGGGCAGAGGCAGAAAACTCTTGAGTTGAACAAGAGGCGCGCTGCAAACAATGTGAGCAGTAACAGTAAAAGACTCTTGAGCTAAACTTTAGGCGTCCTTCTTGGACGCGACTTATTATTTGAGGAAGTTCTTTCTGAATGTAAAAAGTCGTAGAGTTGATAGCCTTTTGCCTCAGGGATAATACCTGCTCCGAAAAAAAAGCAAACTTTATAAAGAAACTGGGTGAAACAAAGGAAAATGGTAATAACACAGAAAGGAAGGCTCAAAAGAAAAGCATCAGGGGGAAGATATCACCCCACAAAAGGAAAAAAGAAATGCAACATGGGCAGAGCTTTCACAGAGACAAGAATAGGCAAGACTAAAATAAAGAACATCAGAACAAAAGGCGGCGGAACAAAAACAAAAGTCTACCTGACAGAGTTCGCAAATGTTGCCAATCCAAAGACAAAAAAGATTTCTAAAACAAAAATAAAGAAAGTGCTTGAGTGCCCTGCAAACAGGAACTACGCAAGGCGTAACATCCTTGTGAAAGGAACAATAATAGACACAGAGATCGGAAAAGCAAAAATCACAAGCAGGCCAGGGCAAGATGGGACAGTGAATGCAGTCCTGATCTAAAGACCACTTTAAGATAGTGTTGTAAAAAATTACCAAAAATATATGTTTTGTAATATACATTCCTAGTTAGCAATACTTAAATAAAAAACGGCCTTAGTGTTCTAAAAAAAGAGAAAAACACCACATATAGTGGTTTTCTACTCTAAAATAACAATCAGGAAAAAAGAGGAAAGACAATGCAATGCCCTTACTGCAACTCAACAAACACAAGAGTTATAGAGTCAAGAACATGCGAATCAAACAAAACAATAAGGCGCAGAAGGGAATGCAACAACTGCTCAAAAAGATTCACAACATATGAAAGGATAGAATTGGACGATCTTTATGTCAACAAAAGAGACAAGAGCAAAGAACTGTTCTCAAGAGAAAAACTGATCCAAGGCATGATAAAAGCCTGCGAAAAAAGGCCAGTCTCACAAGAAAAGATAAGAAAAGCCGCAGACATCATTGAGGCTGCAATAAGAACAAAAGGAAAAACAGAAGTCAAAAGCAACTACATCGGAAAAAAAGTGATGGAACAACTAAAACAGCTTGATGAAGTCGCTTACCTGAGGTTTGCGAGTGTGTACAAGAAATTCAGAGACGTGAAACAATTCGCAGAAGAAATAAAAACACTAAAGAGGAGGTAAAAACCATGACAGAAGAAAGCAAGACAATACAACTGGAAAATCCCCCATTCGGAGAGATATTGCTGACAGAAAACCAAAGAAAAGTCATAAAAGACAAATACCTAAAAGATGAAACTGTAGAGGAATGGTTATGGAGGGTCTCAAAAAACATAGCATTAGCAGAACTGCTCTACCACCCCGAAATACCTCGGGAAACATTGCTCTCAGGAGTGCAATACAAACAAGAATGGACAGAAATAAGCGAAAATGAGAAAGGAGAAATTCTGCTCATCCACGCAAACAAACTGACCAACTCAGAAAAAGACAAGAACCACAGAAGATTCATAGCAAACATGTACTCCCTCCTTGAAAAGAGCGACAAAGCAAGAGAAATTGTTGCGAAAGCAGCATTCAAATTCTACGACATGATGGCAAACTTTGATTTTTTGCCAAACAGCCCTACATTGATGAACTCAGGAAAAGAACTACAGCAGCTAAGCGCATGCTATGTGTTGCCAGTTGAGGACAGCATAGAGGGCTGGGGACGAACTGCCTTAAACACGATGATAATACACAAAAGCGGAGGCGGAACAGGATTCTCTGTTGGGAGGATTAGGCCAAGAGGGGATGCAGTCAAATCAACAAAAGGAGTCGCATCAGGCCCATTAAGCCCCCTAAAAATCATAAACAAAGCAACAGAAGAAGTAAAGCAAGGAGGCACGAGGAGAGGGGCTAACATGGGAATCCTCCCAATATGGCACCCTGACATAGAAGAATTCATCAATGCAAAAAACAAAGAAGGTGAGCTTGAAAATTTCAACATAAGCGTGGCCATGAACAAAGAATTCATGGAAGCAGTGAAAAATGACCAGGAATATGAACTGATCAACCCAAAAAACAAAGAAGTCACAAAAAAAGTCCGAGCAAAAGAGATATTCCAAAAGATAAGCAAAAACGCCTGGAAAACAGGAGACCCAGGAATCATCTGGCTAGACATAATAAACGAAAGCTTCTCAAACCCAACCCCTGAGCTTGGAGAGATAGAAAGCACAAATCCTTGCGGCGAACAGCCCCTGCTGCCATACGAACCATGCAACCTGGGAAGCATAAACCTGTCAAAATTCGTCGTAATGGGAAAAATAGATTATGCAAGACTGGGAGAAGTCGTAAAATTAGCAATCCACTTCCTAGATAATGTAATAGACGTGAACAACTATCCTCTGCCAGAGATCGAAAGAATGGCAAAAGGCAACAGAAGAATAGGCCTCGGAGTCATGGGCTGGGCAGAAATGCTCTCAATGCTGGGAATAGCATATGATTCAGAAGAGGCAATAAAAAAAGCCGAAGAAGTCATGGGGTTCATAAACGAAAAAGCCCTGCAAGCCAGCGAAGAACTAGCATTGCAAAGAGGAGTCTTTCCATTCTTCAAAGACAGCATATACGATGAAAAAGGAAAACACAAAAAAGAATGGGCAAAAGGAAGGCCAAGGAACGCGGCAAGAACAACAATCGCACCAACAGGAACAATAGCAATAGCATCAGGACTGCAAGGCAGCGGGATAGAGCCATTCTTCTCAATAGTATACGTAAGATACAACGCACAAGCGATAGACGCGCTAAAAAAAGGAGAAAAACCAAAAGAAGAAGACACCTTCTATGAAATAAATCCCTTATTCAGAAAAATAGCAGAAGAAAACAATTACTTTGGGCTAAAGCCAGAAGAACTATGGAAAAAAATAGAACAAAACCACAACAGCGTAAAAGGAATACCAGAAATCCCAGAAAACATACAAAGAATATTCGTCAGCGCGCATGATGTAAGTCTTGAGTATCACCTAAAGATGCAGGCGGCATTCCAGAGGCACACAGACAACGCAGTCAGCAAAACCATAAACCTGCCAAACAAAGCAACAGTTGAAGACATAGAAAGATCATACTGGCTCGCATACGAATTAGGATGCAAAGGAGTCACAGTCTACAGGGATGGTTGTAAAAGTTTTCAGATCCTGAATAAGAAAGAAAAAACAACAGAGCAACAACCAGAAAAGCCAAAGATAGATTATGCTCAGGGTGTTGCGTCGATGTATTACAGGTTTGAGACAGGGCATGGTCCTGTGCATGTGCACATTGATCATTTGAATGGAGAAATACAAAAAGTCTTCACACACACAACACCAATAGGAACAGAGATTGCAGGACTGACGAGCGTCTTAGGCATATTCATATCAAAATACATAGAAAAAGGCGGAAACATAAACGAGATAAGAGCGCAACTCAACAGCATCAAAAGCGATAAGCCATACGGCTTCGGAAGCAAAAGAATAGAAAGCATACCACACG
The DNA here is from genome assembly GCA_964413955.1 of uncultured Methanosarcinales archaeon. Lineage (GTDB taxonomy): Archaea > Nanobdellota > Nanobdellia > Woesearchaeales > ARS49 > JAFCDQ01. The sequence continues at coordinate 17,068 of CAYPUD010000004.1, read as the reverse complement.
CAATAAGCATGGCGCTAAGCAAATTCCAAAGCCAAACAGGGACACTGCAAGGACAACAGCTATTAACACAGCACGTTGAAGAAACACCAAAAAACACAACAAAAACAAAACAAGAAAACGACATAAAATACTGCCCAAAATGCCACAGCCCAAATATAGTCTTTGCAGGAGGGTGTTCAGGACCGACATGTCTTGACTGTGGATACTCAGAATGCTCATGAAACCATACACAAGAACTGGCGATAAAGGCGAAACAAGCCTATTTGCGCAAAGAGTAAAAAAAACAGACAACAGAATTGCCTGCATCGGAAGCATAGACGAAACAGCAGCGGCAATAAGCGTAGCAAGAACAGAGCTTGAAGACATAGAAATGACAGAAATACTGCTAAAGATAGAAAGAACACTCTCAAAAATAGCAGGAATCATTGCAGGATCAACAGACACACTGCAAGAGGATGATGTAAAAAGAATAGAAGAATGGACAGACAAATACTACATAGAAAAACAAGGATTTGAAAGGCCAAAAACAGAAGCAGGAGCGTTGCTTGATCTGGCTAGAACAATTTGCAGAAGAGCAGAAATAAGCACAATAAAAACAGAAGCCCAAGAGACAATACTAAAATACATGAACAGGCTGAGTGACCTGCTGTTTGCCATGAGAACTTTTTGTGACGAAAAATAACAATCAAAAAAAACAGGAAATCGCAGCTAATAACTCTAAAAACCGATTGCTCTAAAAACTCCAACAAGCCACTCTTAGATTTACCACCTAACGCCACCAAAAAAAAGATTGCGATCAACAAGCAATAAGAAATTTTAAATACTTAACATTGCTTCTAAAAAACAGGGGGTAAAATGGCAGATAATGAAGTTGTATTCACTTATGAAACATTGTATGAACTATTTCGCAGAGAAAAGAACAAGGAAGAACTGCAAAAAATAGATGACAAGTTCTACCAAGAAGCACTCAGCTACCTGAAAGAAAAACAAGACTTGTATGATGAAACACTAAAAAAAGACGACCTGTTCTCAGTCAATGAAAGAGAATCACTCCACACACAAATCAACAACATCCGAAAGCTCCTGAAAGACTTCTATGACAAAAGAGAAAGAAAAATAATCAACATGGCAATAAACGCAGTCAAGATAAACAAGAATGTGATAGACACATCAACACTCCTTCCCTTAGAGAAGGAACTCTACGAAAGAATAATAGACGTACTTGAACAATCCAGAAAAGAGATTTTGCTGAACGTGCTAATGCTAAGGCAACCCACACAAACCAGCACAGAGGAACACAAAAAAGAAGAGAAAAAGAATGAAACAGAAATGCAGGAGCACAAGGATAAAAAAACAGAAGAGGGTGATAAACAAGAAAGAACAACAATAAAAACAGTCAGGTTCAAAGAAAAAACAGAACAATTCATCGGAAAAAATCTAGAAGTGTATGGGCCATTCTCACAAGACGACACAGCAAAACTGCCCTCAGAGATTGCGAAAATACTTATCACACAAGGAAAAGCAGAAGAAGTCAAAGAAACATAACACTTTGAGTCTTGAGTCACTTATAGCCTTTAGAAAGCTCGTCGAGAAAACTCCAGAAATCCCTGTTGAACCTCTCCCTGAACTCAGGATCATTATCATACTTTTCAAAAAAATCAACGACCTTCTTCCTTGCAACCTCATCAACATAATCAGGCAACTCAGACTTCAGACGCTTAACAAACTCATCCAGACTATCATTAAGCTCGTCAGAATAATTATCTTTGACATACTGAAAAATCAAGTCAACAGCAGCCTTATAATCCTCATTAAGCACTTTTCTGCCAGAATCATCAGTCACAATAGGAAAGTAAGGCTTCACAACATCATCAACACCAGAGTTCAGCTCAGTTCTTACTTCATCAACAAGCTTGGATTTCTCTGACTGAAACAAAGCATAGATCCCAGAAAGAACACCCACAACCACCAAGACAGAAGTCAAAAACACATACCTTATCCATGGAAACTTAAATTCAGAAGATTCCCTTACTGAATGAGCATGCCCGAATAATTTTTGCTTATCAAGAAAAACACGAAAATCATCAACAGCAAGGTGAGTAACGTAATTCAAATCACTAACCAAAGAATCAAGCACACCAACATTAAAAGAAGGGCTGCTGCTAACTTCTGATGCGACAACAGGCAGATCAGGCCTAGCAGTGCAATAGCTATAAGTCCTTAAAGAACCAACAAGAACTCCAAAATCCTTAGAAAAACAAACATCATCCTTATCCAACTCAACACCAAAAGATGAGGCAAGATTTTCTAAAACAGAAAAATACTTCTTCTCAAAATCTTCTTTTAACAAACCCCTTGCTTTATCTTGATGAACAAAATCACCAGACTCATCCTTCTTAAGCAAAGCATCTCCCCTGTGCTGTTCAAAATACTTGTAAAAACCAGTTGCAAGGGCTTCTAAACCAAGATTATCCTCACAAAAAAATAATTCAACCCTTTTTTTGAACTCATCCACAGAGGCCATGAAAATAAAAAAGGCTATTGAGACTTATAAATTTTTACATCATTTACCTTTTATTCCAGAAGATAAAGGCTAATCAATTTGAATAATCCAAACAAACACAAAAAAAATCTGGTAAAAAAAATTCTCAAAGATTGGAGTCGCCTTTTTCGTATTTATTATTATCGTATAATTGTTCTTTTATGTATTGTTGTTCAAGTTTTAGATCTTCTGGTGTTAAATACACTGCCTTCCCAAGCATGCTCTCCAATTCATGATTCTCTATTTCAGGCTCGATACCCTCTGCTGACTCATTAAACTTAATCTTGTCAAATAAAGGCATTATCAATTTTTCAGGTTCTTTCTTTTCTTTATCTTCCATTTTGTACCTCTGATTCTTATAGTTTAATAATACAAAAGCATAGCTTATATTTAAATCTTTTGGTTTTTTGTTACTAATTAGTGCTAAAATTCAATTTTTACATCCTTGATTTCAAGAAATCAGAAACACTCGCCACTTTTTCATCCTTCAGATTCTTGCCTTTAAGCTCTTGCTCCTCAAAAGAAGGCTTTTCCACATCATAAAAAATTCCAGTGGGAATCTTCTTGCCATCCTCATAATTCCATTCTCTGGCAAACCGCATGGCATCATCAAAATCAGTAACATCATGATTCTTATCAAGAAGATCATAACAATCCTTCTGATAAACTGCCAGAGTATTGTAAAAAGTGAAACAAGGCTGCAGAACATCAACAAAACTAAAACCATTATGCTTAATAGCTTGCTTGAAAAGCTCCTTCAACTGCAGGATGTTCCCAGTAAAACCTCTTGCAACAAAAGTTGCTCCGCTGGCAAGCATCAGCTCAACAGCATTCAAAGGCTCCTCAACGCTGCCTTGGGGGGTTGACCTTCCCTTAAAACCCTTCGGAGAAGTTGGAGTAAACTGGCCTGTAGTAAGACCATAAATCCTATTGTCATGAAGAACCAAAGTTATATCAGAATTTCTCTTAGCAGCAAAAATAGTGTGGGCAATACCTTCTCCTAAGGCATCGCCATCACCAGCAAAAGCAACAACCTTAAGGTCAGGATTAGCAAGCTTAATTCCTGTGGCAGGTGAAAGAGTCCTTCCATGCAAAGAATAAAAACTATTAAGCTTAACGTAATCAACAATCTTAGCATGGCAACCAATACCAGAAACCATAACAAAATCCTTCAGCTTAAAACCCTCATCAACAAGCTCAACAACAGCCTGTTTAAATGCAGTAAGCAAACCAAAATTACCGCAACCAGGACACCAAGTGTTCTCAACACCAGTATTAAGATCATTGATATTCATCTTACCAAGCCCTCAACCTTGCTTTTTAATTCGTCAATAAAAAAAGGCCTGCCATCAAACTTCAACAAAACATTATTAACTTTGATACCATTATTCTGAAGCAATGAAGCTAACTGTCCAGTGGCATTAACCTCAACACAAATTATCCTCTTTGCATCACCAATAGCCTGTTTAATTTTCCTTAAAGGAAAAGGCTCTAAAAACAAAGGCTGAACAACCTTCAAGCCAAGAAGTTCACCAACTTCTTTCACAACACCAACAGTGGAACCCCAAGCGACAAGAACAACATCAGAATCTGCCTTGCCAAAAGTCCTGACAGTCTCAACCTCACCATCATCAACAAAAGAAACTATAGAATCCCTCTTCTTCAGCCTCTTAGAGAACATCTCAACAATAGCCTTAGGATTTTCAACAGTTATGCCAGCTTCATCATGCTCATAACTAGATGCTTTAACAACAGCCTCAGCATCTCCTGGAAAAGCAATAGGCGATACACCATCATCTGAAAAAGAATATCTCTTAAACTCTCCTTGCTTATCCCACAAGACAGCCTCAGCCACCTTGACCTCATTCTCATCAAAAGAAGCAGAAAAAGTCGACTCACTCAAATGCTTATCAATCAAAAGAATGACAGGAACCTGAAACTTCCAAGCAAGATTCAAAGCAAAACCTGAAAGAAAAAACGCCTGATCAGCATCACCAGGCGCAATAACTATCCTGGGAAACTCGCCCTGTCCTGTGAACAGAGAAAAGAAAAGATCTGCCTGAGCAGTATAAGTCGGCACACCAGTAGCAGGGCCAGGCCTCTGAGAAAGCACAAAAACAACAGGCAATTCAGCCATACCAGCAAAACTCAAGGACTCTGACATCAAAGCAAAACCACCGCCAGAAGTGCCAACCATAGAACGCACGCCAGCAAAAGACAAACCCTCAGCCATAGTCGCAACAGCAATCTCATTCTCAGGATGAATCGCTGCAATGCCAAAATCATCCTGAAACTTAGCAAGAACATGCAAGATACTAGAAGCAGGAGTCATGGGATAAGCAACATAAGCCTTCAACCCAGCCTTAACAGCACCCAAAGCAACAGCCTCATTTCCAGTAATCAAAGGCTTAAGCGCATTGTCTAATTTAGGGATTTTCTTCTTGGTTTCAATAGTATCAAAACCAATCCTGGCAACATTGATGTTCTCCTCAACCTTCTTAGAGACAGCTGCTCTTATGGAATCCTCAACAACACTAAAATCAACGCCCAAAAGCTTAGCCAGAACCCCAAAAGAAATAATATTCCTCACAATAAGAGGAAGACCATTATCCCTCGCAATCTTAGACAAAGGAACACCTATACGCCCAACACCACTAATCATATCTGTCTTAACAACATCAGAATCAAAAATAACAAGACCTTCATCCTTAATATTTTGCGCATGCTTCTCAACAGTCTCTTGGTTCAGAGCGATAAGAACATCAACAACAGAACTATTCGCAGAAACATGCTTATCAGAAGCCCTGACAACAGCAAAATTATGCCCTCCCCTCACTAAAGAAGGATAATCCTCATACACAAAAACATTATAGCCTAACCTATTGAATAATCTGGCAATGATGTTCGAGCCAAGCTTTACGCCATCACCTGCTTTTCCTCCTATTAGAACAGACAATTCTGCCATGAATTCCTTTTAAAAAAAGAAGTCATATATAACTGTTTTGAATTAAGAATCTGCCAGCAATCACCAAAAGCTTTTTAAATAGCCCCTTGATTTTTGACGCTATAATGAAACTACCGAAACTAACAAGAAGATATTGCCCTTACTGCAAGAAACACACAGAACAAAAAATAGTGGAAGCAAAAAGAAAAACAAGAGGAACAGCAAACCCTCTAAGCAAAGGAAGCAAAAAAAGAATCCAGCAAAGAGGCAGGATGGGAGAAGGCAGCAAAGGCAAATACTCAAAGCCACCAATAACAAAATGGAGGATGGCAAACAGAAAACAAAGCAAAAAATTAGACCTAAGATACGAATGCACAGTATGCAAAAAAATGACTGTACAAAAATCAGGCATAAGAACAAAAAAGCTTGAGATGAAATAAAAACAACGAGATGAGAAAATGAAAAACATACTTGACGAAACAAAATCAAAATTCATAAAAATAAGATGCCCAAAATGCAAGAACGAACAGATAATGTTCGGAAAAGCATCAACACAAGTAAAATGCCTCATCTGCGGCAAAGTCTTAGCAGAGCCGCAGGGCGGAAAAAGCAAAGTCAAAGCAAGAGTGCTTGAAGTGCTTGAATAAACAAAACAAACCCTAAATAATCATGGATCTACAAAAAAAAGGATACCCAGAAGAAGATGAACTGGTTCTTTGCACAGTAACTGCAATAAATCCTTACTCAGTCTTTGTAACATTAGATGAATACGGAGGCAGGACTGCACTCATACACATATCAGAAGTCTCTCCAGGAAGAATAAGGAACATAAGGGATTACGTCAAAGAAGGGAAAAAAATAGTGTGCAAAGTACTAAGGATAAACAAAGAAAAAGGCCACATAGACCTCTCGCTAAGAAGAGTCAACGAATCCCAAAAAAGAATCAAACTGGACGAGATAAAAAAACAACAACTATCAGAAAAAATAATAGAACAAGCAGCAAAAAAGAACAAAAAAGACCCAAAAAAGACCCTGACAGAAGTGGCAGAAAAGATACTAAAAAAATATGATTCAATTTTCGAAGCGTTCGAGCTGGTCGTGCAGGGCCAACTGGACCTAAGCAAGATCGTCGATAAGAAACTCGCAGCAGACCTGACAGAACTCATAAAACAGAGGATATCTCCTCCCCACGTGAAGGTCAAAGGCGTGATAACCATGACAACCCCTGCAGAAAATGGAATTGAACAAATAAAAAAACTGGCAAAAATCTGCGAAAAGACAGGGGCCACAGTAAAGTACGCAGGAGGCGGAACATATAACCTTGAACTGATCGACGAGAACTACAAATCAGCAGAAAAAAAGCTCAAAAAAGCGCTCACAGAAGCAGAAACATTCGCGCACAAGAACAAGATAAACTTCAAGTTTGAAAGAACAGAAGAATAATCCAAAAGGTATTTAAACCAATGAAACACATTCTCAAATGCCCACGTTGCGGAAAGTTCACAATGAAAGAGGTATGCGACTGCGGCACAAAAACAGGAAGCACAAGGCCGCAAAGATATTCCCCAGGAAAATACGCAAAATACCGCAAAGAAGCAAGAAAAAAACAACTTGAAGAGAAAGGATCAATATGAATGAATGGAAATTCGTAAGAAAAGGCAGGATGCCAAAACTGAAAAAAACAGTGCTGATAGAAGGCCTGCCAGGAATAGGCAACATAGGCAAGATTGCTGTGGACTTCATAATAGACGAGCTCAAAGCAAAAAAGATAGGAGAATTCAGGTCAAACAACATGCCAAACAGTGTCTTCATCAATGACCTTGACGAAGTTGAGCTGCCAACAATAGAGCTTTACCACATACCAACAAAAGAAAAAGACCTGTTATTCCTATCAGGAGACCTGCAGCCACTAACAGAAGAAAGCTGCCACGCTTTCTGCGAAACAGTCCTCGACGCATTTGACGAAGACGAAATAATAACTATCGGCGGAATAGCAAAAAAAGAAGAACCTAAAACCCCAAAAGTATTCTGCACAGGAACAGAAAAAAAATACATAGAACAATTCAAGAAAGGCCTAAATATAAGCAACAACGCGCACAAGAACATAGGGCCAGTGATCGGAGTGACAGGCCTGCTGATAGGCCTTGCCAAAAGGCGAAAGAAAAAAGGAATCATGCTATTATCAGAAACTGACGCTTACCCGCTCCACCTGGGAGTAAAAGGCGCAAAAAAAATACTCAATATCCTAAAACAAAAATTCAAACTGAACATAAAACCCTCGCGATTAAACAAAGAAGTAAAAGCACTGCAGAATGAGCTCAACAGAATAACAACAGAACTCACAGAAGCAGGAGCAAAAGAAAAAAAAGAGGAAACAAAATACATAGGATAAATGCCAAAAATAACCAAGATACTGGCAAGAGAAATCCTTGATTCAAGAGGAAGTCCCACAGTAGAAGCAACAGTATTCACAAAAAACAACAAAGCAAGCGCAAGCGTGCCAAGCGGAGCAAGCACAGGAAAACACGAAGCGGTAGAATTAAGGGATAAAGGAACAAGGTACTTAGGAAAAGGCGTCCTGAAAGCAGTAAGAAACATAAAAGGGCCAATCGCAAAAAGGCTTATTGGAAGAGACATCCTTGAGCAAGAATTCATAGATGAAGCAATGATCCATCTGGACGGAACACCAGAAAAAAAAAGACTTGGCGCGAACGCAACACTCGCAGTAAGCATGGCCTGCGCAAGACTTGGCGCGAAAGAAAAAGATACGCCATTATTCAAACACCTGACGAGAACATACAAGCTGAGAAACACAAAGATGCCAAGGCCATTCTTCAACATCATCAACGGAGGAAAACATGCAGGAAATGATCTGGCAATACAAGAGTACATGATCTCTCCAAAAGCAAAAAAATTCTCAGAAGCGCTAAGAAAAGGATCAGAAATTTATCTTGCACTAAAAGAAAAGCTAAAAAGAAAATACGGAAAGTTTGCCGTCAACATAGGAGACGAAGGAGGATTTGCTCCGCCACTAAAGTGCATAGAAGCGCCGCTGGATGAGATAATGGAAACAGCGCTGGAATTCACTTATGCTAATGACATAAAACTGGCGATTGATGCAGCAGCAACAAGCTTCTACACAAAAACAAGATACTTGATAGAAGGAGGGTTCAAGACAAAAGAATGGCTGAAGAAATGGTACATAGACACAGCAAAAGCATATCCGTTAATAAGCATAGAAGACCCGTTTTACGAGGAGGACTTTGAAGGATTTGCAGAACTAAATAAAAAAATAGGCAAAAAAGTGCAAATAGTTGGTGATGACCTTCTCTGCACAAATATAGAAAGGATAAATAAAGCAATAGAAAAAAAATCATGCAATACTTTGCTATTGAAGCCAAACCAGATCGGGACAGTAACAGAAGCAATTAGGGCTGCTAAACTTGCTATGAAGAACAAATGGAATGTGATGGTGAGCCACAGGAGCGGAGAAACTAATGATAATTTTATCGCGCACCTGTCAGTTGCTCTAGGAAGCGGAGAGATAAAATCAGGAGCGCCATGCAGAGGAGAAAGACTGGCAAAATACAATGAGCTTCTGAGAATAGAAGAAGAATACAAGGTCAAATCATGAACAGCCTAAAACTAAAAGGGGTAACAACCACATTGTTGATAATAATCTTCATAACAGTCTCACTAACAGGGATAATGCTGATAGGAAAAACAGACACACATAAACATCCACTAAAAGAGATACACACAATCACAGGAATTATCATGATAATCATTGCGATAATCCACTTCATGCTGAACAGAAAAATATACTCATCGGAAATAAAACAACTAACTAAAAAAACAACTGACTAAAAAAAATAATTACAAAAAAAAGAATCAGATCTTTACCTTAAACTCATACACAGCATCATAAGCATTATACAACTTCATCATCTGTTTGTTGTTGAATTTTTCAAAATACTGCCTGAAAGGACGCATAGAATTTCCATGAGCAGAAATCGCGACATTAACCTTATGCTTCTTAACAAACTTCAACAGATCCTTAATAAAAGAAAGAACACGCTCTTTCACCATCTTCATACTCTCACCACCAGGAGGGGGAGTATCATAAGACCTGTGATAAACATCATAAATCTTAGGGGAATGTTTTTTAACAAACTCAAGATGAGTCAAACCCTCAAGTTTGCCATAAGCGCGCTCAAACAACCTGTCGTCCTGAATGACCATGAAAGTCTCTGGATGAAACCTAAGAACCTCTTTCAGGGTCTGTTTGGATCTTGTCAGAGCAGTGTGAAATGCAACACCAATCTTCTTGTCTTTCAACCTAAGAGCAACAATCTTGGCATCGTCAAAACCTTGCTTAGTCAATCTTGAGTCTCTCCAACCAGTAAACTTCCTGTCACGATTAAAAAAAGTCATGCCATGCCTAAACAAAAAAATGCTTGCAAACTGCTTAACTTCTGGCAAGGTTCTTTTCTTTTGCCTGATGACCTTAAACCCAAAAACAGGCCTGAGCCTCCTAATCATTCTTCCCTCTTTTTTCATGAAAACAATAAAATCAACCATGCATTAAAAATGTTGCTATTGATTGTGTTCTTGGAGCAAACACCAGCCAAACCGTTAAAGACTAATTTGCAATAATCAGTCTGGACTCTATCAAATCCCTCTGAATATCTGAGATTGCCAGAAGTGATGCCAGGATCCTTTTCTGAGGGCTTGGCATCTTTGAAGCAAATAATCCCTTAAACAACATCTCTTTCGATCTCTCAAACTCAACAAGGTAATCCTTCTTGAAATTAAAGAACAACCTGTAAAACAATTTCTGCATACCCTTCAGGACATCAAAGAGCCTGATAAAATCTTTGTGAAACCTTGTTCGCTTTAGCTTATAAAGTTCCCTGCAAAAATTCTTGAGCGTATCAGCAACAACATCAAAATCAGTCAATATATTATACAACTGAAGGTTATTCTGATAACCCTGAATCTTCTCAGTCATCAACAATCTGCAGCAATAACTGATAAATTTTGTTATACTATTATGCTTCTCATCAAAAGACCGCGAGTATAAGCTGTTTTTCTCCCTGAGGCTCTCAGAAATCCCCTCAAAAGCATCATCAACCATAAAAAAAATCTTCTTGAATACATTCTCAAATTCAGCGCCATTCATCTCAGTGATTACATGAATCAGACAATAATCCTGCCTCTGCTCAATAATCTCAAATCCAGGCAAGCGATTGACCTCCTGCTTAATAACATTAACAATGTTCACAGCCCTGCCTATCCTAAAATAAGGAATCAAAGCATCCTTGAACCTGATCTTCACAATATCATAGCCCTGCCTGTAGAGGCTGCGAAGATAAAACATGACAGAAGACCTGTCCAGGCCAGAGAAATCGACCTCAACAATTTTCTTGACAGACTTATCCTGCTTAAGAGAAAAAATGATGTTATTCCCGTCCTCTTTCACTTCAAGAGAGTCTCCATTCTTTACATCGTGTGCTTTTACCCATTTTGAGGGTAATGAAACTATTAGAGTTGAAGGGCCGTGCTTTATCACATTACGAAATTGAGCCATAAAAAGATAATAGATGTTGACATTTAAAAACTTTATGTTCTTTTTCTGAAAAAAAGCATATTTTTATAAAAATAAGCATAGTTACAAGGAAAGATATATATCTTATTAAAATAATACTAATTGATGGGGTGATAAAAATAAGCCAAGAACAATTTGAGAAAATAATAAAAGAATTCGCCAAAACAATGAACAAAAACAAAAAACAAAAATAAAATATTAGGGATGAGAAAAATGAATGAAGAGACATTTGACAAGATAAGAAAAAGACTTGCAAGAAAAAACAAAGAAAAGAAAGAAGACGAAATAAAATCACAGACCAAAAAAACTAAATTCTCTTGACAGCCAAGTCATGAGCATCTATATAGTTATTAACAAAGATTCTCCAGTCCGCCAAGTGGGCAACCCTCTGCGCAGCAATCTTATTCTCTACACGATCCCTCTTGCTCAAATGCGCAAAAGAATGCAAAAACTCATGCAGCCCATCAACAATCGCATCTCTTGAGACCTTAAAATTATTCAGGACAAACACACCAGGAAAGGTTTTTTCAGACACCTTGTCCTTGATGAACCTTCCAAAGCCAGCAGAATCAGTCGTAATAGAACTCACTCCAAGAGCGGCAGCCTCAAGAGGAGTATAACCCCAAGGCTCATAACAAGAAGGAAAAATCCCCAAATGCCCCCCAATCATAGACTCATAATAACTCGTGTCAAGCAAACCATCAGCACCAGTCAGATAGATAGGATAATAAACAACCTTTACCTTATCATCAGGAGAATTGTCCAGGCCAGAGTTCTTCAACGCATTCAGGATCAGATCATTATCCTCATCAAATAAAACGTGAGTGGATAAAGGAGGCCAACCCTGCCTCTTAAACCTCCTAATCTTAGGGGTTATTTCTCTGATGAATCCAGGATCAAAAATAGACTCCTTCTTCATCTCCTTCCTGCTGACAAGCAGATATAACAGCCTTGACTTCACGTCGTCAGAAACATCATCCAGACTGTCAGAAACATCCTTGAACAAGGTTTTGTTTTCTAAAAGAACTGGGCGGATGGACCTAACATTTCCCGGAATGAAAAAGAAACAAACAATAGTCTTAGAGCAATTCTCATCCTTAAGCTTCTGGTTGAGTTTCTCCAAAGCCTCAATAAGAACATCAATACCCTTATCATGAAACTCATATCTTCCAGCAATAAAAAAAATCAAAGTATTATCAAGATCAAAAGTATAATAAGAAAAGAAATAATACAACAAGAAATTCTTTATCCTGTTCCTGAACAAGACATGCCTGACACTTGCTTCCTCAAAACTAGGAAAATTAGCCATATCCAACCCATTGAACAACAAGACATCAGGCTTTCTTCCCAAGAGCTTTTCTGCTTCTAATCCAGTGATTTCACTGACTGTCGTGAACACATGAGCAGCATTCGCACAAGCCTTTTCTGTAAGATGCTTTGCAAAAAGAGAACTGCCAAACTTCTTAGCTTCAGCATCAGGATCAACCTTATCAATAACATCATACAAAGACACGCCAGTGTTGGATATTGACCTTCCAAGAGACGTTGCGTGCGTAGTGAAAACAGTCCCTACCTTAATATCATTATGCCTCAAATACAACAAGCCTCCAGCAGTCAACCATTCATGAAAATGAGCGACAATCCTCTTGTTCACTATCTTTGAAAACTCATGAATCAAGACACCAACAGCATAAGACCATACAATAGGCTCACTAAAATCAAAGTAATCAGTATTCAGGCTGTCAATCTTGTACCACTCCCACAATCTCCTCTTGATCTCGTTGGTGTTCTTTGTGAAATTAGCAAAATCAATCAACATAACAAAAGGATCACCTTTAGCAAACCACTTGCCAAAATGAACCTCAATACCTTTTTGATTCAAGGATTCAAACAAGACCTTAAGATCATCGGGAGGGACAAGCTCCTCAAAAATACCAAAAGCCTTCTTAGGAAAATAAGGACCAACCAAAAAATAATCATCACCATAAAACCTCTTCATCTGCTGAGCCTTGCTCTTAACAACAGTATAGATCCCTCCAACCTTATTGCACACTTCCCAAGAAACCTCAAAACAAACATCAGCAACTTTTTCAGCCATAATTAAGAATAAAAAAGAGACAAAGTTAATAAGGATTTCACACCACTCAAAAATTAAGAAAACCTCTTCAACTGCTCAGGACAAAAACAAGCATACGAACCACTGCCATAAAAATCAACACTTAACCCCAATCTCTGAAAATCCCTCACCTTATCATAACCAACACTCCAACAATCCAAAGGACAACCTGCACGATTATTCAAACGAGCCTGAAAAACAGGAGAATCATAATAAAAACCAGTCTGACCATTGATCCTGTAAGCAAGAATCCTATCAGGATAGACCATAACATGATTGCCACCATACTCCCAAGTATAAAGAGGGCCCTCAAAATAATTGCCTGTAAGAGCATTATCAGAAAAAAGAAAAACAATACTAGGAACAGCAACTAAAAAAATTAAAAAAAGAACAATCAAAACAGTTTTTTTCTCATCCATCATCAATCACTCGAACAAACCAATCCCAAATCACGTATTTTTAGGCTTCCAGCAATACTGATCACCAAACTTCAAAACATGCCTTCCTTTAGAGATATACTGTGAAGCCTCATTATAATTAAGAGCCATATAACCTTGAGGGCAACCCTGCCTCATGCCTGTAAAAGTCTCAGAGTAATACGGTGTCGCACTCTTCTGATCAGTACGCACTTTTTCCTCATGATAGATTACATTGCCATTCTCATCATAAATTGGAACTTTAACACCATTATCAGGACCATACTGGAATTCCTTCTGATACGCATAAGCAACACCCTGAGGGCTGATATGCAACTGCGCCTCACCAGTTGAGTTAAAGCTATCAGAAAAAAGAAAAACAACACTGGGAATGGCCACCACAAAAACAAAAGCCATTACAACCATTGAAAAATTTTTTTCATTCATCAAAATTCACCTCAAACAATAAATTGACCTACCTTGCAATAGACCCTTCCAACTTCCAACAATAAACATCACCAAATCTTTCAATAGTCCTGCCCATCTTCGCTTGCCAATCAGCCTGATCAGCAGGAATTCTCCTGTAACCTGCAGGACAACCTTGTTTTAAAGGGGTGTAAATATCCTTGCCGTACAAAGGCCTATCAGGAGAAAAATCATACCCTTTTTTCTGGAAAGGAACTTGATTAGGATATTTTTTCTCAAAATAATCTACATCAGAACCTGAATGAAGAAACGGAGCAGGAGTTCCCCGTTCAGCATATGAGTAAGGGGTCGGATTACCTTTCATATTTGAATAAATATTAGGGTTATTATATGAGCTGTACGCGCCTGTAGTAAAAGTATCTGAAAAAAGGAAAATAACACCAGGAATTGCTACTGCAAAAATGAAAGCTAAAATAATCATCGAGAAACTTTTTTCTTTCATCAAAATTCACCTCAAAAAGTTAAAAAAAAGAAAAAAAATTTTAGATTGTGGATGCCTGACAGCACGCATCATTGCCATTGATGTATGAAACACTTGCAAGGTTTCCATACATGTCTTCAATCTGGCTGACGCATTTCAATCCTTTAGCCATAGTAGCTTGAGCTTGTTGCCAGCTAGCTTCAACAGGGTATTCGCCGTTTGTTAATAACGCACAGTTACCGCCCATCAGAGTTGAAATCTGATTGTCCTGTCTCTTGTAAGTAACATATGGCTCGTTAGTGTTTCCAAATGTTGCGCTTGTACCAACATTTTCAGGAGGCACTCCACTTGCACTGTACGTACCTTCAGCACCGCTATAGTATGTTGACTTGCCAGCAGGGTAAGCTGCCTTACCAACAAACTCTCTAGAGTATGGGAATTGCACTTGCTTGATCGCTCCACCATAAGATTTTGGAGCAGGCAACGCGAATTCACCAACAGCAGCTTTCTTAGCTCCTGTAAACAACAGAACCAAACCAACAATGGCAATCACGGCAACAATGCCAAGAATGACCAATGCAATGGCTCTTCCACTTTCGTTATCTGTCACACCTATCACCTCGTTTAGGTTTTATTTGCAATTTGCATTGCTTTTATCCGAAAGATTCTTTATAAACCTTTCGCATATACTGAACGTTTTATCGAATAAAAAAAATAAAATTAAGCTTCTGAATCAAGAGTGCCTTCAGTCATGAAACAACAGAGTCCTGACTTATCTTTCCTGATCTCTCCTTCACAGTTAAGGTTAGGCCTGCTATTCTGATAATAACCTGCCATAGGATAAGTCACCTTGATCGCATCATCACCGCATTTTCTTAAATACCCTGAATTCCAACCAACCTCTGTGTCATACCTGTAAGCCTGCCAACTTGGCAAATGATTATAATCAACATCCTGAATACCCCTTCTCAGAGCTGTGTTTTGGTAAACAGTATGACATTCGCTAGTCCCTTCAGGACAAATAGTTGCAGGGACTCCCCTAACTTCCTGGTGAGTAAAAGATCCAAGGCCTTTTATCGCTCCACCATAAATACCCAAACCAGAACTCTGGGCTGCAGAGAACAATAAAACCAAACCAACAATAGAGATGACAGCAACAACTCCAAGAATAATCATACTGATTGTATGATCTTCTTCTTTTTTGGCAACAATCTTTTTTTTCTTGACCATCAAATCACCTCAACCTCTTTTTAAAATATCTCAATATACGATAGAGTATACTGATGAGTATTTAAACCTTTCGCTATTTTTGCGCTTTTTTCCTCAACAACATCCTCTGAAGAAAAGGCCTAAACTCATTAAACAACAACAAACAAACAGCTATGCTGATTGCTGAATCCGCAACATTAAACGCAGGCCAAAAACCAAAATCAACAAAGTCAATGACAAACCCCAAAGCAAGCCTGTCAATCAAATTACCCAGACCGCCAGCAAAAACCAGAGCAAAAGATACCCAAACGATCGTCGGAGAAGCAAGAATCCTCCTAAGATAAAAAAAAATTCCTCCAAGCACCAAAAGAGTGACAAAAACAAACAAGATATTCATCCCCTGAAACACACCCCACAAGCCCCCAGAATTCTTGACAAGATGCAAGTTCAAAAACCCAAGGTCAAGACTGACTTTCTGGAAAACAGTCTTAGAAATCCTGTCCAACAAAAAAACACTGCCTGCAATCAAAAAAAAGTTCTTAGCTAACGCCATCTTATAGTATTGTCCTCTTTCTTCAAATACTGCTCAATCCTCTCGAACTTCTGCTGCAAGAAATCAAGTTGTGCTTTGATGGTGTCAAGCTTGGCGAGGATCAATCGCTCATCCTGCGACCCTGGCTGGGAAGGTAAATTTTGAAGCTTCTCCTGCAAAGGCTGCTGTTGCAACCTTTCAAGACTGCCAGGTGAAGAAGGATGCGAAGGAAGATTCTCATGAGGAATGGGCGGCTCTGTAATACCCCCTCCAAAAGGCCTGCCAAAACCCTCGTCAACACCCTTAAGTAAATTATTATGCTTTTCAACACCAGAAGAATCAGCAGAGCCCGCTGTCAGACCGTCCTTTCCCTCAAGACTTTTCTTTTTTCTTCCAAAACCAAAAACCATCCTTACACCTCAAAAACAATAAGCCAGGCAGGACATCCTTAATGGCTCTGCCAGTAAGCGAATGCTTTGTTACAATTAGGTAAATGATCCCTGCAATCACTGCAAATAAAAACAAAGATATCAAAATCCTCAAAAAACCACTGAACAGCCTAAAAACAAAAAAAACAAAAAAAATAGCAACAATAATCAAAACAATACTTGCAGGAGTGGATAATTTCAGATTCGTTAAAAATCCTAACATAAACAAACTTGAAAAGAACACATATAAAAACCTTTCCACAACAAGAGGCGCGCGAGATGATGTGAAAAGTAACAACAGAAAACTCTTTGGCTGAAAATTAGGCGTCCTTGATGCTGTGAAAAGTAACTACAGAAAACTCTAAA
>CAYPUD010000003.1:10226-24022 GCA_964413955.1 uncultured Methanosarcinales archaeon | reverse complement strand
GTCAAAGACATACAAAGAGCCCTCCTTCAGTCAGACGTAAATGTCAAACTGGTCTTTGAGCTGTCAAACAAGATAAAAGAAAAAGCGTTGAAAGAAGAGACGCCAGGAGCTCTAACAAAAAAAGAGCACCTCATCAACATTGTTTATGAAGAACTGACAAAATTCTTAGGAGGAGAAAAAGAAGAAGTCAAATTCAGCGAAAAAAAGCCTAACAAGATTGTCTTAGTGGGGCTGTTCGGGTCAGGAAAAACAACCACGACAGGAAAACTCGCAAAATACTTCATGAAAAGAGGGCTGAAAGTCGCATTATTAGGGTTGGACGTGCACAGGCCAGCAGCCATGGACCAGATAGAACAGATAGGAAAACAGGTCAATGCGCAAGTCTTTGTCGAAAGAGGAGAAAAGGACCCAGTCAAGATCTACAAGAAATTCGAGCCAGAATTCAAGAAATTCGACTTACTGATAATAGACACAGCAGGAAGAGACGCATTAAGCGAAGACCTCATAGAAGAACTAAAAAGAGTAAATGAAGTCGCGCACCCTGACGAGATACTATTAGTCATAAGCGCAGACATAGGGCAGGCAGCGCAGAAACAAGCAGAAGCATTCCACAGCGCAGGAGCAATAACAGGAGTTGTGGTAACAAAGATGGACGGCACAGCAAAAGGAGGAGGAGCATTAAGCGCATGCGCAGTCACAGGAGCTCCGATCAAGTTCATCGGAACAGGGGAGAGAGCAGAAGACATAGAAGCATTCAATCCAAAAGGGTTTGTTGGAAGGCTCTTGGGGATGGGAGACTTAGAAGCGCTGCTTGAGAAAGCAAAAGAAGCGATAACAACAGAGGACGCAGAAAGCATGAAAGAGAAGCTGCTCAAAGGAGACTTCAACCTTTTAGATTTGTATAAACAGATGGAAGCCATGCGAAAGATGGGGCCTCTTGGAAAGATAATGGAAATGATTCCGGGGATGGGGCAGTTAAGCCTGCCGAAAGACACATTAAGGGTGCAAGAAGGCAAGCTAAAGAAATGGAGGCATGCGATGGACTCAATGACAAAAGAAGAGCTGGAAGAGCCAGAAAAGATCGACATCTCGCGCCTCGACAGGATATCAAAAGGATCAGGCATTTCAGTAAGCGAAATAAGAGAACTATTGAAACAGCACAAGCAAAGCAAGAAACTTGTCAAGATGCTGAAAGGCACAATGGACGGAGACCCAAAGAAGATGATGAAAAAACTCCAGCAGCAGATGAAAGGCGGGATGAAATTTAAGTTCTAAACTAACAAAGACTACAAAAGACTTCTCAACAACCCAACACCAACTATTGCAGCAGTCTCGATCCTGAGGATGTTATTGCTGAGTTTCAGCTTCTCTGCATTTAAATCAAGCTCAGATTTATCAAAACCACCTTCAGGGCCGATGATAAGAATTATTTTTTTCTTATTGAGTTTCAGCTCACTGAAATCTTTCCCGTCCTGATGGCACAAAATCAATTGCTCATCTTTAACTGATTCCAAAGCCTGCCTGAAATCCAGAGGATCAGCAATCTCAGGAACAAAAGCCCTTTTACATTGGGCAGAAGCTGCGATCGAAAGCCTTTTCCATCTCTCTAGTTTTGTTTTTTTTGGCTTGACCACAGAATAACGGAACAACATAGGAATGATCTTACTTACTCCCAACTCAGTCGCTTTCTCCACAAGCCAATCAGCACGCTCACCTTTTGGAATAGCAGTCCACAAAATGATCTCAGGCAGATCCTGAGAGAACTTCTCTGCCTTAACTATCCTGACCCTAGCTTTCTTGCCGAAAAATTCAACAATGCCCTCAGCAACATTTCCCCTGCCATCAAACAACTCAACAACATCACCTGACTTCAGCCTGAGAGCTTTCAGATGCCTTGTCTCATCAGAGCTAAGCAGGACAACATCCTTGAAATCTCCTGAAAAAAATAATCTTGAAGGCATAAATTACAACAAAAAGGCAGTTTTTATTAATATTTTGGAATAAATATTCTAGTTTCAATATGCGAAAAGAATATAAATAAAAACCATTTTTTAAATCGGGGGTGAGTTAAAATGGAAGAGAAATACAAAGCCACAATATATGTTTTTGAATCTGGCATGGATACATTTAAATTTAGTGCAGAGCTAACACCTGCCATAGAGAAAAGCAAGAAATTAATTGATCTAGTAAAATACGCTGTCGATTCTGATAATTTTCAAGACTCTGCTCAAGAGAGATTAGCAAAGCAAGTCAAATCATGGATAGAAAAATATTCAAAGATGCCATCTGGTTGGTATTTCACACGAGTCACATTTGACAAGCCTCTTGGTGATTCATATGTTGAAACATCTGGATATTTCCAGAATGAATGCGAGGACGTAAGAATGTGTGGAGAATTGCCAGATATTGACTTAACTGATTTAAAGACATTATTCAGGTATGATCAGGAAACAAGGACTAAGGAGTTAGATTTACTTGTAGGTATTGGGTCTAAAGGAGATCCTACTGTTCCTGATTAAAAGAGGGACAGTGTTAGTGAGACCGAAAAAAAGAGGAGATAGTAGAAATATCCCTGAGATACTAAATTGGTTTAAGAAATATAACAAAACTCCGATTCAAAACTTCCCCAACTCTTCAAGGAGCTTATAATTCTTAGAGATGATTTTTTTTAAGTGCTTAGAAATATCTATTTCTACTTCTTTCTCGGCCTTTTTCTTAAAAAACAATTTTCTTACTGCCACAGTACCACCTCTTTTTGAGAGATAATAACTAGTATATATATTTAACGCTTTGTGAGCACTCCAGAATAGTGTCTCTTGAACTTCTCAGTATGAATGTACAAAAAAAACTCTAAACCACAACTCAACACAAACATCTTAAAGAACCTTCACAATATATAAAAAAAAACACCAAAACTCACTCGTATCAATGATAAAAACAACAACAAAACCATACAAGACAGAAGAGATCAAGGCAATCCTAAATCCAACAGTAAAAGAATGGTTCTTCAGGAAATTCACATCATTCAGCAAACCGCAGAAGTTTGCGGTGATGGAAATCCATAAAAGAGAAAACATCTTAGTCTCAGCGCCGACAGGAGCGACAAAGACCCTGACAGCCTTCTTAAGCATACTGAATGAGTTGGTTGACAGCGCAGAAAAAGGAATCCTTGAAGACAAGGTCTATTGCGTCTACATCTCACCATTGAAAGCATTGAATAATGACATACGAAAAAATCTGCAGGAACCCCTGCAAGAGATGCAGGAAATAGCAGGAAAAGACCTTGGAATAAGGGTTCTCGTGAGGACAGGAGACACAACAGCTTACGAGAAACAAAAGATGCTAAAAAAGCCACCCCATATTCTTGTAACAACCCCAGAAAGCCTTGCGATAATGCTCTGCAGCACAAAATTCAGAGAACACCTGAAGCAGGTGCAATGGTGTATTGTAGATGAGATACATGCGCTGGCAGAGAACAAGAGAGGAACACACCTTAGCTTAAGCATGGAAAGGCTCGAATACCTTAGCAAGCACATGTGCAGGATCGGGCTGAGCGCAACAGTCTCACCTCTGGAAGAGATAGCCAAATTTCTCGTCGGAACAGACAGAGACTGCAAGATAGTGGACATACAATTCATAAAGAACCTTGACTTCAAAGTGTTAAGCCCAGTGCCAAACCTTATAGATACCCCTCATGAAGTGCTGCACAAAGAGATGTATGAACTGATACACAAACTGATACAAGAACACAAGACAACACTGATCTTCACAAACACAAGAGCAGCAACAGAAAGAGTCGTAGACCATCTAAAAAACAAGTTCCCAAAACACTACAACTCAAACAACATAGGAGCGCACCACGGCAGCCTCGCTAAAAAAACAAGGTTTGACTTAGAAGAGAACCTGCGAAAAGGAAAACTGAAATGCGTCGTCTGCTCTACAAGCTTAGAATTAGGCATAGACATAGGATATATTGATCTTGTCTTGTGCTTAGGCTCGCCAAAAAGCGTAGCAAGATTCCTCCAAAGAGCAGGGAGGAGCGGGCACAAGCTGCACGAGACAGTTAAAGCAAGAATAATCGTCCTTGACAGGGATGACTTAATAGAATGCTCTGTGCTCATGAAAAGCGCGCTTGAAAAAAAGATTGATAGGATTCATATCCCGAGAAATGCATTAGATGTTCTTGCCCAGCACATCATCGGCATGGCAATAGAACAAGTCTGGGACGAGAAAGAACTGTTTGAGACAATAAAAAAAAGCTATTGTTATTCAGGCCTTGAGTATTCTGACTTCAATGAGATACTGCAATACCTCTCAGGAGAATTCGTCAGCCTAGAAGAAAGGCACGTCTATGCAAAGATATGGAGAAAAGAAGGAAAGATAGGGAAAAGAGGCAAGCTTGGCAGAGTCATCTACATGACAAACGTGGGAACAATTCCAGACGAGACTTATGTTACAGTAAAGATAGGAGATCAGACAATAGGCATGCTTGACGAAGCATTCGTGGAAAGGCTAAAGCCAGGAGACGTCTTTGTCTTAGGAGGCAGCACATACCAGTTCAAGTTCTCAAGAGGAATGGTGGCGCAAGTCTCTGCATCAGTAAACAGGCCTCCGACAGTACCAAGCTGGGTGAGTGAGATGCTGCCATTAAGCTATGACTTAGCAACAGAGATAGGAAGATTCAGGAGGCTGATGCTGGAGAAGTTCACATCAAACAAGAAGAAGTCAGAGATAATAAGCTTCATCAACAGATTTCTCTATGTTGACGAGAAAGCAGCAAACTCAATCTATGAATATTTCAAGGAACAATATAAGTACTGCGGCAGGTATGGGACAGACAAGACAATACTCATAGAATACTTTGACGACGGAAATGACAAGAAAGTCATCTTTCACACAATGTTAGGCAGGAGAGTCAATGACTGCCTAAGCAGGGCAGTCGCTTTTGTTACAGGAAGGCTGAAGCACAAAGACATAGAAGTGGGGATGAATGACAACGGATTCTACATAGCAGGAGGAAAGAGGCTAAATGCGAGAAAAGCCCTTGACATGCTCAAATCAGACAAACTGGATCTGGTGATGGACGGAGCAATAGGAAAAAGCGAGGTCTTCAAGAGGAGATTCAGGCATTGCGCAACAAGAGCTTTGTTAATTTTGAGAAACTACATGGGAAAAAGGAAAAGAGTCGGCAGGCAGCAGGTCAGCAGCATGATACTCATGAGCGCGCTGAAAAGCATTGACCCAAACTTTTCAATACTGAGAGAAGCAAAAAGAGAAGTGCTGGAAGACCTGATGGACATAGAGAATGCGCGAAAGATAATAAGGATGCTTGAAGAGGGAAAGATGAAGATTGCAGAGGTTGAAACTACAATACCCAGCCCTTTTGCATTCAAGACAGCATTGCAGGGGTATGTTGATATACTAAAGATAGAGGACAAGCATGAATTCCTGCACAGAATGCACCAGATGGTGCTTGCAAAATTGGGCATGAGCGCTGATATAAAGGACCCGATGGAGATGCTGAAACAGACAAAAAAAGAGACATTTAGGGACAAGCTGAAAAAAGAAGCGCTCAATCTCAGGATTCCCAGATTTGCAAAAGCTGAGCTGGTAAGGCTGATAGATGGAGAAAGGCAAGGCATAAGCGAAAAGTTCCTGAAAGGCATCAAAGATCATAATAAAGAGATAGAAAAAGAATGGCCTGAAGAACTGAAAAAATTCATCTTCAATCTGCTGAAAGAGCTGAAAGGGGAAAAGTTTGACTACGACAAGTTCTGGGAAGCAGAAGAAGAGATGCAGGAAGAGGCGGAAGAGCTTAGAAAGCTTGAGCTCATAGAACAACTAAACATAGGAGCAAGAAAAGCAAAGCTTGACCCCCAGATAAGATATGACATATACAGAATGATTGATGGAGAAAAAGAAGGCTTTCGCAAGGAAACAATAGACTGGCTGAAGAAACTGTTTACAGGAGCAGTCCCAAAATACTGGAAAGATGAGATAGCAAAGTTCCTGCAGGAAATGATGAAAGAAATCCTATAGCTAATGCGACACAATTTTAAATCCTAAACAATGTAGCAGTCTTGCCGTCAGAAACCAATCTATACTTGTCTTTAGAGCGCTTAAGCCTGACATCATTATGCTGAAAATCAGAGAGTTTTATGATTTTTTCAATATTTGGAATTGCCACGATGTTATTTCCACTATTCCTCAGCAAGTAAGTCAGGCCAGTGATGCTTGAGTGTGTGATCTCAACAATGCCATTACTGAAAACCATCCCTGCATAAGGCTTCTCAAGAATATCCTTATGAAACCCAGTTCCTGTTTCATCCTTGTCTACCAGAAGAATGCTTTCATCTCTGATGCCAGCTTCAACTGCCCCATATGCCTGAGCGTTTCTTACATCTTCAGGACTGAGACTCAACAAATACCCCTCTGCAACAAACTTTTTTCTCATCACAAAAGGAGTCTCAGCGATAATCTCTCCAGAATAATCCAGTTCAGCTTCCTCATTGAGGATTGGGCTAATTCTTCGCAGTTGGACACTCACCAAATCCTTATTTCTTGTGAGAATGTATTCTGCATCAATATCATACCCTAAGATTTCTTTCTTCAGCCTAAGCAAATCAGAGATTGCTCTCACTTGCTCTTCTGACAAGAGGCTTGGCAGGCCTTCTATCTCATAAGGAAACCTTGTCTTTTTAGGAAATCCATAAAATATCTCAATATGGTTATCCTCACTGACACGATACCTGATGCTCTTATCAGAAATACCCTTGACGACTTCAATATTAACGATATATTGGTTGTTGACAAGCTCACAAGTTCCAGTCAACATGATATTTTGTCTTGGATTCAGAAACTTAGCTACCTGAAAAGCCAGGCTCTCATCATCAGAATAACCAAACCTGTTCTCACCAAATTTCTCGTTAAAGAAATCAAAGAAAGATATCAGATAAACATCAATAAACTCAAGGTCAGATACTTTAAAAGAATTTGCGGTTCCCGCTAACTCAGGCCTCCTGAAATCCTCTGAGGTTGATGAAGACCTAACAAAAGCCTCACGAAACTCAATCTTCTTCCCGCCAAAACTAAGGCTTTTCCTTTTAGGGATTACCGAGCTATTCTTCTTTAGAAAATCTAAGAAATTGCTGACATAATCTGCGTTCTTTTCCTTAAACAGATCCACCTCAGGGATACTTGAAGTGATGTTAACATGCTTTTTTAGAAATGTACTTCCTGACTCCATTACAATACTCTCAAAATCCCTATAGAATGAAGTGGGAACCTCAAAAGAATCGTTCAACCTAATGCTTTTGAAAGCATTGCTTCGCACGTCCTCGATCCTTCTTGCCCAATTATCATAAATTACTTTAAGAAGCCTGTTTCCAGCATTCTTTCCACCGACCTCATCAAGCACCTTGTTGAAGTCCTCACCCAAAAGCTCTGATTCTCTCTCAAACATTTTTACAACAACAAAATCAGGCAAGCATTTATAAATCTTTCTTTTTTCTAATTGACGAGTGGTGAAATATATAGGCGATCTTATTTATCACCACAAGATTATAAAGCAATTTTTTAAATGAGAAAAGAAAAAAAGAGATTAATGTTTAAATGGCTAAAGATATTAGGAATAACGCTAGGCACAGCATTCTGCTTGCTATACTTTGCTTTCTTGATTTCAGAAGCAAATGATCCAGTTATGGCAATAATCTTCGGCATGCCATTTGTCGCATGGCCGATATTAACATGGAAATGGACCAAAACAGGAGCATTAGCAATGCTAGTGGTTGCGATTGTGGCAGCATGGTTCTACCTGATGAACTCACTGTTTGCAGATGTCTCACAAGGAGTGATGGGATTCTTGTTATTAGGGATAGTGCCTGCAGTGGTAATAAGCGGAATGCTGTTGTATTATTGGCGCCTGGAAGGAGTTTGAAAATACCTGTCTATTAAAGAAATTCAAAAATAAAAGAGGTGAAAAATGTCAAAAATCCTAAGAAAAAACTTTTGGCTTTTTTTATTGATGACTTGCTTTTTGGTCGTTTCAACAGTTTCTGTTGAATCAGCCAGGCTCCCTATTGTTGGTGGTGATGATAACAATTGGGGCAATATTTTAAATGATTTTTTGAATATTTCTCTGAATGGAAGTGGTTATTTAAGAAGCAGCAGAGTGGTGGATTCTTTAAACAGTCAAAATTTAAGTATTGGAGAAAAACTTATTTTCTCTAATGGAGCAATCATCAGTAATTTGATAAATTCCATCTTAGAATTAAATTCTAATGTAAATGTTACTAAGAATATGACAGTCAATGGTACATTGTTAGTGAGCGGGAATCATCTGTTGAAAGTAAAAGAGATACAGTCCACGGATCTTAATATTTTTACAATTAAAGCAGCACAAGCTACTCTTGCATTGGAAGATCCTTTCCAAGTTAATTTTTATCAAGGCACCTCAACATTAGATGCCACTACTCAGATGTTTAGTGTAAACGGAGAAGACGGTATTATCTTTATAGGGTCACCAAGTAAAGCAATGGGATTTACAATGTATACTGGAGACGGAAACTGGGCACACACCCTATTAAACTTTGACCCTACAGCAGATGCAATCTCCTATTTTGGTTCAACCTCACAAGACAACACATTCATTTTTAGAAGCAGCAACGGAAATGAATTAGAAATCAACGGACCAGACCACGAAGTAAAAGTAGGAAGCAATGCAATCTTAAAAGCAAATACAATAATGGTAAACCCTCCCATTTCAAATGACATGTATATAAAAGCAGCACAAGGTACTCTTGCAGTGGAAGATCCCCAACAACTTAATTTTTACGAAAGCACTTCAACATTAGATGACACTACTAGACTGTTTAGTGTAAACGGAGAAGATGATATTATCTTTATTGGCGCTCCAAGTAAAGCAATGGGATTTACAATGTATACTGGAGACGGAAACTGGGCACACACCCTATTAAACTTTGACCCTACAGCAGATGCAATCTCCTATTTTGGTTCAACCTCACAAGACAACACATTCATTTTTAGAAGCAGCAACGGAAATGAATTAGAAATCAACGGACCAGACCACGAAGTAAAAGTAGGAAGCAATGCAATCTTAAAAGCAAATACAATAACAGCAAACCCTATTACAAATGATTTGTTATTAAAAGCAGCACAAGCTACCCTTGAAATGGCAGATCCTCACCAATTTAATTTTTATCAAGGCACCTCAACATTAGATGATACTACTCAGATGTTTAGTGTAAACGGAGAAGACGGTATTATCTTTATAGGGTCACCAAGTAAAGCAATGGGATTTACAATGTATACTGGAGACGGAAACTGGGCACACACCCTATTAAACTTTGACCCTACAGCAGATGCAATCTCCTATTTTGGTTCAACCTCACAAGACAACACATTCATTTTTAGAAGCAGCAACGGAGACTTATTAACTATAAATGGTTCAGATGAAGAAGTTAGAGTGACTGCTGATTTTTATGTCCCAACAAAAAGCACTCCATCCTCCTGTACTGCTTCGTCAAAAGGAGGAATCTATTTTGACACTGGCGATAATCATTTCTATGGATGCAATGGAAGCAGTTGGGTGAGGTTAGACAACTAGTTAAAATGAGACACTTAACCAAAATATTTTTTTTAGTACTCTTTTTTTTAATGCTCTCAATAGCTGTTTTTGCTAGTTATGGGCGCGGGGCTTATGGCAAACATTCATTTTCTGGTGCATATTGCGGAGATGGTAATTGCGACGCTGGTGAATCCTGCTCGTCATGTCCTGCAGATTGCGGATATTGCGCAGGAGGAGGCTCAAACAGCATGAGTAAAAATTACTTGCAGACAGCATTCCTGCCAAGAGCAGAACCAGGCAAACAAGCTGTTTTCAGCTTCAGAGGCTCGTCAGAGATCAAAAAAATAGAGCTTATCCCAAAAAAGACCATCATCTCCCCAAGAATAACTTTGAAGTATTATATACTTAACAGCGAATCAACAAAAATATCCCCTTTAGCAGAAGGACCAATTTACAAATACTTTAAGGTTTCAACAAACTTTGATGACAATGATATAAAGTCTGCTCAAATAGAGTTTGCACTTAATAAAAACTGGCTTAAAAACAATCAAATAAATCCTAAAGAAATTACTCTAAAAAGATTTGCCAGTCGCTGGACAGACCTAAACACATTATTGCTTAAATCTGACCCAAATAAATATTACTACGTAGCAGAGAGTCCTGGTTTCAGTCTTTTTGCAATTGGAACCAGTTTAATAAGTTTCAAAAAAACAGAGCAAATCTCAGCAGAAGACAATTCCATAGAAAACAATAATAATACTATAACCCCTAATAAAGAATCATTTCAAAAACCTACGACAAAAAATATAAACGCACACCAAACAGCGTTGAAAAAGCATAAAAATAAAAAAACTTCTAAAAACAATCGTCAAGCATTACTTCTTGCAGGCATATTCTCTATTTTAGTGCTGTTCGTAATAATATACAAGACTATGCTATCTAAAAAATAAGACTTCAGATTCCTGGAAAATTAGAATTATAATTCTTTCAGTTGACGGTGGAGACAATTCATATAACAACATCTAAACATGAATAATTTATCAGAAAAAGATTCAAAAAACTGCCAGAGTTTCATATTAGCTTATGAGTTCATAAGATTTTTAATAGAAGCACTCAAAATAGGATAAAGATGAAGAGAATAGTTGTTGTTGGAGGAGGAACAGGCACGTTCACAGTGCTTCATGGGTTAAAGAAATATGACATAAAATTATCTGCAGTTGTCAGCATGGCAGATGACGGAGGAAGCACAGGCATACTGCGTTCTGAATTCGGCATCCTTCCAGTGGGTGATGTAAGAAGATGCCTTCTTGCCCTGGCAGACAACACAGGAATGCTGAACAAACTGTTTACGTACAGGTTTGGAGAACAATTATCAGGACACAGTTTTGGAAATTTATTCTTAACTGCATTAAAGGAAATAACAGGCAGCATGGAAACAGCAATACAAGAAGCAGAAAGGATCCTGAAAACAAGAGGCCATGTTCTTCCAGTGACCTTTGACGACATCAGGCTATTCGCAGAACTGGAGAATGGGGAAATAATCAAAGGAGAAACAAACATAGACATACCGAAACATGATGCAGAAATAAGGATCAAAAGAGTGTTTCTGAAGCCTCAAGCATACGCGTACCATAAAGCGATAGAGGCACTAAACAAAGCAGATGTGATAGTTATAGGCCCGGGAGACCTATACACAAGCATCATCCCAAATCTCTTAGTTGAAGGCGTGGCAAAAGCAATATGCAATTCAAAAGCAAAAAAGATCTATGTCAGCAACCTGATGACAAAAAACGGAGAGACAAATAATTTTAGAGTGCAGGATTTCTACAACAAGATCGTTGAGTACCTTGGTAAGGCTTGTATTGATTATGTAATCTACAACTCAAACTCAATCCCAGAAGACCTGCTAAAGAAATACGCTGAACAAAAACAGTATCCAGTAAAATTTGATGCATCTGTCGAAACAAAAGGGAAAGTCAAGTTCATCGCAGACAATTTCGTGAACATAACAGACATAGCAAGACATGACAGCGAAAAGCTCGCAAGAAAGATAATGGAACTGAGTTCAGAGTGATCAGTGAAAAGCTCTTTAAAGGAATAACCAGACAAATCTCTTTAAAGACTGTTATTCTTAAATTACTCTTCCAACATTAAACTAATCTTAGCAACAAAGTCTGTGGCATTATTGAAAATCTCGTCCAGCCTTCTTTCAGTATATGTCTTAATCGCAGAGTACCTTGCTATATTACTTTCTTTTTTGGCGTCCTCAAAATAATGAACATATTCCTCCTCAAAAATCTTATAAGATTGATTGAGAATCTCCAGATCAGCTTTCTCTAATTCATCAGGAACCAACAGATGACCCAGAGCGATTTGTGCAGCATCATGATCCTTAACCTCAAACCCTTTTGACAGTATTGCCGCTTTTGCACTGAATAACATAGAGTAATAAGATATTGTAATAGCCCAATAGTTCCAATAAAGTTTTTTTGGCTCTTCTTTAGTCGGTTGAATCTCTTTTATGTGTTTTGCTATCAAGATGCTATTCTCTGCCTTCTGAAGAAATAGCTTAATCTTGAAAGATTCATGCGATCTCTTTATTCTGCCGTCAGCAACAGCGCCTTTAAACAGGCTTGCATAAGCGCTCTTATCAAACGCCACTCAAAACACACCTCCAAAAATCTTCTATAGCGTTCAGTACGATATGACCCTTCAAGACCTGTTTTCCAATATTTTCATCTCTATCTCTGAGCATCTCTTTAAACTCTCTCTTTGAAATGAAGATTGGATTTATTTTTTTCTTAAACAACAATTCATATTTTGAGAAAGATAATGATTTTTTTCCGTCATTATTGACCACCAGAATATCAATATCGCTTTTCTCATTCTGTTTTCCTTTAGCGTAACTCCCAAAAAGAACAACAATATCCTTTGTCTTTAATTCATTGCAGATCTTTCTGATCAAAGGCTGACTCTTTAGGAACTCTTTTCTCTCTTCATCAGATGCAACAGTCAAGTGCGCTTTAACAACAGGATTATTTACATTCAACTTTATGACTTTGGATTTTCCCACGTGCTCAATGCTCAGCAGATTTTTCATCTGCTGCACCGCCCTGTAGAAACTAGCGTAAGGAATATTTAGAATCCTGCTTAATTCATGCATGGTAAAGCCTTTTTTGATATTCTTTCCAAGATAATTTATGATCTGATACAGCCTATTCATTTTTGGATAATGTTAACCAAATATGATATATAAAACTTTCGTTTTTTAGGTCTTGGTGAAAATCTCTAGCACTTCTTAGAAGAGTTGTTGGTTTTAAATGATTTTTTTATCGCAAGGTTTAAAAGTTTTAGAAAATTATCTTGAACTATGAAATTTTTAGAAAAATTCTTGGTAATAAATATAAAAATTCAACTGATGAAATTATGCATCGCCTTAGTTATTAAAAAAGAACATTATGGTGAGGATTTGTGTGGAAATAGGATATGGATATCCCCGCCGGAAAAGCAAATAGATCCTATCGATATAGTATCTGCAAAACGTATAGGAATCGATTATGCTAAAGAATACTCAGATAAATTATGGAGATTTTATATTAAGGATAATAAATATGTTAGTAGGAGGTCCTAAAAATGGTGCTGCCCGTACAAAAAATTAAGGAATTAAAGTTGGTAAGAAATATACTTTCTGAAAAATTACAATACCAGCCGGCAGGTGTTGATTTCACTATCAAAAAAATTTATACATGGAGAACATCTGGTGTAATTGATTTTACGAACAAAAATAGAATTTTAAGTGATTTACAAAAAATAGAAATGAATGGGAAGACATTGCTAAACAAAGGAACATATCTAGTAGAATTTAATGAAACCGTTTCGCTTCCAGATAATATTATTGGTTTTGTTCAAACAAGATCCTCTCTCTTGAGGATGGGTGCTTCAGTCACAGCAGGGTTTATAGATCCTGGTTATACTGGCTTAGTTTTAGCTATTCTAAAAGTACATAATGAAAGCGGTATTTATATCTTTCCTAATGCACGCATTGGACAATGGAGATTTGAATTCCTGAATGCAAAAACTGAAAAACCCTATTCTGGAAAATATCAGGGTCAATTCAAATTAGTAACATAAAGAAATTTAAACAAAACGAAAAATCTTAAAAGTTAATTATATATGGGTTATAATTTGTCTGCCCGACTCACTTTTCATT
>CAYPUD010000003.1:0-10126 GCA_964413955.1 uncultured Methanosarcinales archaeon | reverse complement strand
ACACTCATCACAATAATTCTTTTTCGCTTCACTCTTTCCAACAACAAACCGTTTCTTGCATCTCCAACAGTGCTTGACTATCTGGTAATCAACCATTAGCTTTTCTCCTCTGGCCATGGCGGAAATAATTCTGCCTGCCAAAATTCCTCCTTTGCCTGGGCGGCTCATCCTTCCTGATGACAATCCTCTGCAACTGAGGCAATTTCACATTTGCCACATCAAAAGAACGATACTCATCAAGAATCCTCGCAAAATTATCATGGTCATAATTGCACAATATATTCACGACCTTTCCAGACTCTCCTGCTCTTGCAGTCCTGCCGATCCTGTGGACATAATCCTTAGGGTCAGAAGGGATCTCATAATTGAACACATGAGAAACATTATTGATATGCAAGCCCCTTGCAGCAACATCAGTGCAGACAAGAACACCTGCCTTAGCCTTGTTGAACAAGTCAATGGTCCTTGCCCTCTTGTTCTGAGACAAGCCGCCATGAATTGCAATAGCCTTTATCCTATTGGCTTTCAGATTTCTCACAACAAAATCAGTTGTTCTTCTAGTGTTGCAGAAAATCATTGCCAGACCAGAATTATCATGCTGCAACAGATGGACTAATAGGGATAATTTCCTGTTCTTGTCAACATCATAATAAACCTGTTTCAGCTTATCAGGATCAACCATCTTAGTGGCTGAGATATTGACTGGGTTGTTCATGTGCTTATTAGCAAGGTCCCTAATCCTAGGGGAAATTGTGGCTGAGAAGAACAAGGTCTGCCTCTCTCTTGGACAAGCCCTGATAATCCTTTCAACATCATCAATAAATCCCATATCAAGCATCCTGTCAGCCTCATCAAGAACAAGGATCTTAAGTCTTGACAAGTCAATAGTCCTCCTTTCAAGATGATCCAACAGCCTGCCAGGCGTGGCTACAACAACATCGGCCCTTCTGAGCTGATCCATCTGAGGATTTATAGAAACCCCTCCATAAACGCTGATCGTTCTTAAACCCCTTGAAAGCTGTCTCAGGACTTTCATGACCTGCTCAGCAAGCTCTCTTGTAGGAGTCAACACTAACGCCTGTAAACCTTTGCCTGGAATGCAATTCTCAACAATTCCTGCTCCGAATGCTATAGTCTTTCCAGAGCCTGTTGCAGACTCTCCAACAACATCTTTGCCTTTCAGAATATGAGGAATAGATTCTCTCTGTATTTGCGTGGGCTCAGTGATGTCTATCCTTTTTATGGCTTCAAGCAAATTGCTGCTTAAGCCTAACTCTTCAAATATCATTGTTTTCAACCTCTGTTTAGCACTTCTCTGAGAAAAAGCGAAATGTTCATTGCTGAGCAAGTGCTTTCTCAACCAATACTAAATCAATAAAACAATAAAAAGCACATTCTTTTATAAAACTTTCTATTTTTTTTAACTTTTTGGTAGTTATCAAATCACAAACCTGCGAACTCACTAATCAAAGATTTCTGCCTGACCTCTGGATGAAAAAGCACTCCGAAAATGCTCTTTTTTTTGTGCTTCACTGCCTGAGGAATCTGCCCTTTAGAAAAGACCTCAAAGTCATCCAAAGCAGAAAAATCAACAAAATTATTATGCAAATGATACACTTGCACCTTACCAGACAAACCAAGAAAACTCCTGTCAAACACTTCTTCAAAAAATCCTATCTCAGTCTTTTTCTTTAATTTTCCACCAAACAATACCCCGATCAGCTGCATCCCTGCGCAAATCCCTAAAACAGGCTTTTCAAAATCCCTCAACCAGGAAAATCTTTTGATATCCCTGAGAAACTGGTTGTCCTTAAGGCTTGTGCCGCAAATGATTACCTTATCAGCCAAAGACAGATCATTCTCTGAAATTTCAGAATAATGCTTAGTGACAAAACTAAATCCATTCTTTCTGAGAATATCCTCAACAGGCCTGACAAACTCAAAATAATGCAGTTTCTCAGCGCAAACATTAATTAAAAGAATCAC
The DNA here is from genome assembly GCA_964413955.1 of uncultured Methanosarcinales archaeon. Lineage (GTDB taxonomy): Archaea > Nanobdellota > Nanobdellia > Woesearchaeales > ARS49 > JAFCDQ01. The sequence goes on along the minus strand of CAYPUD010000003.1, from coordinate 8,140 downwards.
TCTACAACAACCTCCAAGACCTTATGAAACTCACCAAAAGAAACGACTCTGCTATCCTTGACATTTAGCTTTCTTTTGAACAAAGGACAATCAAGAACAAAACTCTCAAACTCACCGCCTTCACCAGCAGGATTTATCTTAAACTTCTCTGATAATGATCTCACTTCACCAATAAACTGTCTGTCAATTTTTCTTCCTAGCCAAGACTCATCCAAAGGGAATGCCGCAATTCCTGTTATAATAACATCAAAACCATTCTTCAACAGATCATCAAGCAATTCCAACTGATCCTTCTGCCACAAAGGATTAAAACATTCTATGCTTAGCCTGTTGCAGATCTTCTGAATCCTTGAAGCCTGATACACACTCTCAACAGCACCAGTAACAACACCCTCAATAGAATATTTCTCAACAGCAGTCCTGATGCACTTCTCAAGAGCAGCAAGCTCAAGCTCTTTTTCACCAGCAGTCTTTTCAATAATCAAGGGAACCCCTATAGATTCAGCCTGTTTGCTGATCTGCGAAATAGAAGGCGTATGAAACATAAAGCTAAAAGGATTCTCAGAAACAACAGAAATCAGACATGAAATATCATAATCATTCTTCTTTGCAAGAAACGCAGCAAAAGTGCTGTCCTTTCCCCCTGAAAATAAGATTCCTACCCTCATCACATAAACAAAAAAAATCAGATATTTCCTCTCAGCTTCTCAGCTGCAAGAATCCTCTTTATCGCAAGGATATAAGCAGCCTGACGCATGTCGAACTCTGACTTAGAGAAGATGCTATAAACCCTGCTGAAAGAATCCTTCATCATCCTCTCAAGCTTATCTTTCAGATAATCCTCATCAAGGACATTGCCTGCGCGGTTCTGGCTCCACTCAAAATAACTCACGATAACTCCGCCGGAATTTGCCAGAATATCAGGAACAACAACAATCTTCTTCTTATGAAGGATGCTGTCTGCCTCAAAAGTCACAGGGCCATTAGCAAGCTCAAGAATGTACTTTGCCCTGACCTTGTCAGCATTAGACTCAGTTATCTGATTCTCTAAAGCAGCAAGAACCAGCACATCAACATCCAACTCAAGAATCTTCTCATTAGATATCTTCTCAGCATCAAACTCAGTAACAGTCCCTTTTTCCTGCTTGACCTTAATGACCTCTGAGATATCTAAGTTATCCTGAAAAATCCCTCCTTTACTGTCGCTGACAGCCACAACATTGAAACCGCCATCCTCAAACAGCATCTTAGCAATGTTCATTCCAGCATTGCCAAAACCCTGAATAGCCACAGAGACTGGCTTTGAAAGATTCACCTTATTGATCAATTCCTTAAGCACAATAAATCCTCCTTTGGATGTTGAGTCACTTCTCAGAGCAATACCCTGCAGTTCAAGAGGCTTTCCTGTGATAAAACCAGGCTCATGATGGCCTTTGATCTTCTCATATTCATCAAGCATCCACGCCATGGTCTGAGAATTTGTGTAGACATCAGGAGCTGGCACGTCCTTGTCCTGGCCTATGTGCTCATGAAATGCCCTGACAAAAGCCCTGCTCAACTGCTCAAGCTCTTCCTTGCTCATCTCCTTAGGATTAACTATGACTCCGCCTTTAGCTCCGCCAAAAGGAATCCCAGCCAAGCTGTTCTTCAAGCTCATCCAGAAAGACAAAGCCTTGACCTCATTCTCAGAAACATTCGGATGAAACCTTATTCCTCCCTTACCAGGACCAAGAGCATCACTATGGATTATCCTCCAAGCGCTGAACTTCTTTCCACCAACTTCTAATTCAGCCTTGCTGATCTTCTTATGATTAAGGAGCAGGCCCATCTCCTTCTCATTCAGATTCATATCCTTCTCCACAACACTCAATCGTTTAGTGATGTTTTCAAAAACCATTTTTTTCAACCCTCCTTCTTAATTTCCTCAAAAGCAGAATTTGCAGCAATAGCCCCCTCAGCTGCAGCTGTAATGATCTGTTTCAGATGATTATTTGTCACATCTCCTGCTGCAAAGAATCCATGAACGTTGGTCCTTTGCAGTTCATCTGTCTTGATGTACTTGCCATCCAACTCAACCCCTAAATCCTCAGCAAGCTTAGCGTTAGGATCAGACCCTATCTCAACAAACAAGCCATCAATTTCAAGAACTTTTCCAGAATCAAGCTTCACTGCCTCAAGATTATCCTTTCCGATAAGCTCAACAACATTTGAGTTGAAGACAGGCTCAATATTCTCAGTCTCCTCAACCTGCTTCACCCATGCAGGAGCTGCTCTGAAAAAATTATCTCTCCTATAGATGATATAGACTTTTGGCGAGAATTTTGATAAAAGCAGGGCAGCAGTCAGAGCAGAATCACTCCCACCAACAACAGCAGTCACCTTACCCTTAAAGAAAGCACCATCACAAGTTGCGCAATAACTCACGCCCCTGCCAAGAAAAGACTCTTCCTTGTCAAGATTGAGATGCCTGTGCTTAGTGCCTGTGGCGAAAATGATCTTCTTTGCAGAGAATGTGTTATCAAAATCAGTCTCAACCACAAACAAGCCATCCTTTCTTGAGATCTTCCTGACATTCTCCTGCTTCACCTCAACACCAAGGCTCTTCACCTGAGACAACATCTTCTGCGCAAGATCAAAACCAGATATCTTCTCATAACTCAACAGGTTGCAAATCTCATAAGCCTCTGAAGCAAGACCGCCAGGCAGAGTGCCAAGGACCAGGGTCTTTAACATATATCTTGCTGAATAAACTGCTGCATTGAGGCCTGCAGGGCCTGCGCCAATGACCAAAACATCAAATACCATTTTTCCACCAGAAGCTGAGCAAAAAGCTCAACTCAGATTCTTATCCAGCCATTCCTTGACCATAGGCTCTGGAAGAGCTCCGACAAACTCATCAGCAACCTTTCCATCCTTGAACATCTTAACAGAAGGGATGCTCATGATTCTGTAAGTCTGGCTGACACTAGGATTCTCATCAACATTCAATTTAGCTAGAATGAACTTCCCGCCAAATTGCTCTGCCAGCCTCTCAAGGGTTGGGCCTAACATCACACAAGGCCCGCACCAAGCAGCCCAAAAATCCACCACAACAGGCACTTCCTTAGACTTATTGATGACCTTCTCCTCAAAATCAGAGTCATTCACTTCAATCAAATTTTCCATTTTTCATTACCTCCATTCATTTTCTCAATTGTGGGTGAGAGAAGCACACACCTGCTTTAAATATGTTATGGAATTGTGACTCAAACAAAGCATAAAAATCACAAACCATCAATAAAATCCTCAACCTTCTCGTGCCACTTTCTCACAATCTTCCTCAGCCTTTCCTTAATTTCCTTAACATCCTTGATCCTGTAAAGGAAAATATAACTTCCTTTCTCTAAATTCTCCTGTTTTCTGCTGACCAGACCCTTTTCAACAAGCAACTTTACTGCTTTCTGCACAGTGGTCCTTTCCAGACCCATCTTTTTAGCCAGTTTAGCAGCAGTGATGAACTCATCATAATCCAACAAGAACATGAGAAGCTTATATTCAGTCTTGTTCAAAGCAAAAGAACATCTGATAAGATCCTCCTTGTTGATAGACTTGCATGCAAAATATATCATTCATTAAAAGAACAGGCACTTGTTTAAATTATTTTTGGAAAAGGAAAAAGCATTGATGAAAAGAAATCTTTAAGAAAAAAGACGAGCTGACATGATATATGATAAGAATACACCAAGAAATCTATGCGATAGAGACTGCTCTTTACCTAAAGAATGAAGAAGCGATAGTCATTGCAGACCCCCACTTCGGATTTGAAGAAAGCCTGCACAGGCAGGGGGTTCTTGTACCCAAAAGACAGTATAAACTGATGATGGAACAATTGAAAAGAATAACCTCAATAGTTAAAGCAAAGAAAATAGTGCTCAATGGTGATGTAAAACATGAGTTCGGAAAGATAACAAAACAGGAATGGAAAGACATCAACAATCTCCTTGATTTCTGCGAAGATAATTTCAAAGAGACAATAATCATAAAAGGAAACCATGACCCAATTCTTAAATTCTTGGTTGACAAAAGGAACATCAAAGAAGCAAAAGAATACAATCTTAGTGGTGTTCTGATGGCCCACGGAGATCACATCCCTGAGAAACTCAGCAGAATCATCCTGATAGGACATGAGCATCCCGCAATAACATTAAGGCATGAAGCAAAGAGCGAAAAATACAAATGCTTCCTGAAAGGAAAATTCAGAAAAAGCATACTGATAGTTCAGCCAAGCTTCAATCCATTGGTTGAAGGAAGCGACGTGACAAAAGAAAAGGAGTTCGGCCCGTTCTTGAAGGAAGGCCTTAAAGACCCAGAAGTGTTCGTATACGACGATATGACAAAAGAAGTGCTCTATTTTGGAGCTTTAAAGATGCTATAAACACAAAAGAACTTAAGATTTTCCTCAAAAAAACAACAAATATTAAAAAAGCAAGAATCTTTCTGATTGAAAGAGTAAAAATGGTGAAAGTCAAAAATAATACTGGGTATCCTATAGATTTAGAAGAGAAATGGAGTGAAGAAGATACAAACAACGCAATATTAATCTTTCAGACAATCATTGCAGGATTAAAAATATTTTTAAAATACCCAATAAGAAACGTCTTTGAAACAAGAATTCTAAATGAAGTAGAAGAAATAGCAAAAACTACTAAAATAATAGAAATTAAAATTGAATTTGAACAACTAAGTAAAACAAAAAATCCTGAAGAATTTCTTAATGGACTAACTAAAGCGATGTCAAAGCTGGATAACCTTATTCCAAAAACCAAATGGAAGGAATGGCTAAATACAAAAACAGAACTGCTTGAAGTTGAGAAAATTGCAGAAATCCAGCTTGAAAAATATGAAGAATCAGAAATTCTGGCTTCAAACTATGAACTGTTGTTCAAACCAATCAAAGAAATGGTCAATTCAATGATAACAGTGATCCAGAGAAAAGGTAGTGTTAATGACATAATTGGAATAATTACAGGAACAACAAAAAGACTTAAAAAATCCGCAAAGATTTACCCTGAATTTGAAGAAACCTCAAAAAACTTCATAAAAGAATTAAACGTATTCAACAAAACTGTTTCTAAGCTAAAATCCAAGAAAATCAAAAAAGAAGACAGGCAACAACTGATTCTCCTTGAAACAAAAGAATTTCTTTTCAGATTAAAAAAACACATTCCTGAATATATTCAGGAAAGGATCAAAATCAGAAAAATAATTGATTTTGTCCAGAGCTGCACAAATAAGAAATTTCTTGAGCTGATTTAAATACGCTGAGATTGGATATTGATTAGGATTAGCTGCAAAAATATTTAAAATAAGCAGACAAACTGTAAAAAAAATGGTATTAAAAATTGCACATCGAGGGGCTTCAGCTTATGCTCAAGAAAATTCTATGCAAGCGTTTGAAAAAGCTCTTGAAATGAATGTTGATGGCGTAGAATTTGATGTTCATTTAACAAAAGACAAACAGATCATAGTAATGCATGACGACAATGTGCAAAGAACCACTAATGGATTTGGGCTTATTAAAGATTTAACTCTAGAGCAGATTAGGATGTTTCATCAAAAGCAAAATAGCGAACCAGTGCCAACTTTGCAAGAAGTATTATCTCTTTTAGACAATAAATGCATCTGCAAAATTGATGTTAAAACAGAAGGAATAGAAGAAAGGTTAATCAATATAATAAAAAAATACAAAATAGAAGATTCAGTTATCGTAACAAGCAAATCCTTAAACATAATTAAAAAAATAAAAGAACTAGACCCAAAAATAACAACAGAAATGCAGGTGTGGAAGCCATGGAATGCAGAAGAAATGATACAACATGCAAAAGAAGTTAAAGCAGATATCATCGCACCAAATTACTTAATGTGCACAAAAGAATTAGTAGAGAAAGCCCATAAAAACAATCTAAAAGTACATGTTTGGACTGTTAATAAAATAGAAGAAATAGAAAAAATGAAAATAATTGGTGTTGACGGAATAGTAAGTGATATTCCTGATAAAATATAAGTTTTTAAAAAAGAACTAGGCCCGCCAGCAAGGCCAGCGGGCATTCGTTGTAGTGAGTGAAGACACTAATTACTCAATATCATCCTCATCCAGATCTTCGTTAGTGTTGATCTGAGCCTGTTTCACCCCTTCTTCAAAAGCAATCTCCCAAGGATCCAATGAATCAAGCAAATCTTCATCCAGCAACTCCTTATCCTCTTCACTAAAAGTCGTCTCTCCTCTAAAAAAATCATCCTCCATTTTCCCACCTCCTAAAAATATATAGTTTAATGAGTTTTATATAGTTTTTGGTTATATTTTATAAAAATTATAAAGAAAGAAAGATTTTTAAAGTTTAGAGATTTTTATAAAATTGGGGGAACCATGAAAAGAAAAATAATCCAGATAGCAAACTCAACATACTTAGTTTCTCTGCCAAAAAAATGGTGCATAAGCAACAACATAAAAAAAGGAGATGAGATTGATGTAAAAGAGGAAGGCAATCATATCATAGTCTCAACAGAAGGGCGTAAAGTCGAAGTCTCAATTGAAATAGACTTAACAGATCTTGACAGGACATCTTTGCTCTATATAATACGCGCATTGTATAAGAAAGGATATGACGAGATAAAGATCAACTTTAACAATCCGACAACCATCCACTTCAGAAAAAATAAGAAGCTTAACGTAATCACGCTTATCCACGATGAAGCAACAAGGCTTCCAGGGATGGAAGTCATACAACAGAAAGAGAATTATTGCATACTTAAAGCGATAAGCGACACCAGTTCTTCTGACCTCGACGTGATATTAAACAGGATATTCGGGCTGTTTCTGGACGCTTACAGTGATCTTTTAGAAGGCGCAGCAAATAACAATCGAACATTGCTTGAAACCCTCAAAGAGAAACACGATACGATCACTAAGTTTCTGAATTACAGCCGAAGATTCCTGAATAAGAATCCTGAGAAAAAAACGTACTATTTGTCCAATACTTTAACTCAGCTAGACAATATCATAGATATAATCAACATCTCAGCAAGAAACTTCATAGGGTTTAATAAAAAAATAAGCGAAAAAACTCTTGGATTGCTGAAAAAAATGAAGAGGATCTTTGAACTGAGCATGAGTCTATTCAGAAAATTTGACAAGAAGAATCTTATCGAGCTAAGCAAATGTAAGGTTGAGATTGATAAGAATATCTCTAAAATAGGAAAGACAATACCTTACGATGAACTGAACCTGTTATTGACGATGAAGAGTTCGCTGAAAATCCTGCAATGCTTAACAGAGGATATCCTCATGAAGCATTATTGATCTAATTTGAAGTATATAGATAAAGATTTTATTGAATGGTCATATTCTTTTCCTAAAGAATCACTGATTGCCCAAGTGATTGAGTCAGAAGAAGCCTCAGTTACCTTATAATCAACGAGATTGCCCACAAGATCCTGCAAAACACCTATTATTGACATTTCTTCGGCCTTGAAAATGTCTCTCAGCTCTTTGACATTCTTATTTTCTATAAGAAGATCAAGCTTGCCAGATTTGCCTCTAATTTCAGTGTTGCTCAGTTTCAAGCTTAAATTTGTCAGAAGACTGTAAAACTTAGATCTTTCATCTTCTGAAATCACTTCTGGAACATATTTTGACATGAATTTATAAAATTCATCAGAGTTTGGTATAGAGAAATTAACAATGAAACGTTTAAGTTCTGAAAAAGTAGAACCAAACAACCTCTTTGATATAGAATCAACAAAAGTTAATCCCCTTGGCTTGTACTTGCTATGATACCTAACAATATTTTCCAATATGCTTAAAGACCTTTCCATTTCATATTCATTAAATATATGCAAAGGCAAAAAGCCATGTTTTTTTACTTTGTCAAGGTAGGACTTCTTGATCGCATCAGGCTCTTTAAGAATTTTGCTGTATTTGTCTTTCAAATTTGCGCTGTTCAGCTCATCCCCATTGATAATATCACGGCCGAGGATTCTCCTTGACAATTTTTCACTTGAAGCTGTAATCAAGATGGGAACGATCTTATCCTTAGCAATCTTTCCTGAGGAGACCAGCTCGTCAATAATATCCGCATTCTTTGTATGGATAAAAACATCT
>CAYPUD010000002.1:0-24331 GCA_964413955.1 uncultured Methanosarcinales archaeon | reverse complement strand
TTCTTGATGCTGTGAAAAGTAACGGAAGAAAACTCTTGAGTTAAACAATAGGCGTCCTGCTTGGACGCGTACTTATTATTTGTTGAAGTTCTTTTCGGAAGATAAAGATCGCAAGACAGAATGTTGTTTTAAACTAAAAATAAACCTATGCAGAAAGAAATCATTCGAGGACCACGTTTGGCGGCATAGGCACACTAAAGTTGACTTAGCCTTACTGAGAAAAACATTTATAATAACAGAGAACAATAACAACAAAAAAGATGGTGAAAATAAACAGCATAAAGAAATTAGAAGTGATTGCAAACAAGCTAAGGATAGAGATAATCAGGATGATAACAGAAGCAAGGTCAGGGCATCCTGCAGGATCTTTAGGAATCGCTGACGTGATGACAGCACTATACTTCAATGTGATGAAACACAATCCCAAAAATCCAAAATGGAAAAACAGGGATAGGCTCATCCTAAGCAATGGCCATGTGTGTCCAGCAAGATATGCGGCAATGGCTTATGCAGGATACTTCCCAAAAAAAGAACTTTTAGAACTGCGAAAATTAGGAAGCAGACTACAAGGCCATCCTAGTTATGTTGATCTTCCAGCACTAGAATCAAGCTCAGGACCATTAGGATTAAACTTAAGCATAGCAATAGGAGAGGCTCTTGCTTTGAAGATGGACAAGAACAAGGCAAAAGTGTTCTGCATAACGAGCGACGGAGACCATGATGAAGGAAACACCTGGGAAGCGATAATGTTTGCAGGAAACAACAAGCTTGACAATCTGATAAACATAATAGACAGGAACCACATCCAATTAAGCGGAAAAACAAGAGCAATAATGCCATTAGAGTCTCTCAAGAAAAAATACATTGCATTCAAATGGAACGTGATAGAAATAGACGGGAATAAGATACAGGAGATCATAAAAGCATGCGTACAGGCAAGAAAAACAAAAGGAAAGCCAACAGCGATAATAGCCAACACAATTCCTGGAAAAGGAGTCAGCTTCATGGAAGGAAAAAGCGAATGGCATGGCAAAGCGCCAGATGAAGCGCAAGCCAAACTTGCCCTGAAAGAACTTGGCGAAAGATAAGATCATCAAAAAGAGATGCGTAATGAAGAAGAGTAAAAAAGACAAGACAAAAAAAATGCGACAAAAAAACATGAGAACAAAAAAGCAGAATCGAAAAGCGCTAGGAAATATGCAGGCCTGCCAAAACATCCCCAACTTTTGCTTTGAGGATATCAATAAGCTCAGGCTGATTGAAATGGAAAACATCAGGAATATTCAGAGAAATGATCCTCTTAAGCAGATACTGCTTAGGGAACCTTCTGGCAAGCTCACTGCGTTGAGCATCCTCCATAACAAAAACAATATCAGCCCAAGAGACCTGCTCTTCAGAAACAGGCTCAGCGCAGTAAAGGCCAGCAGACCTTGTCTCGAACCTGCCTTTGAAGATCATCTCAGCAGTTCTGCTCCGATTCTTATTCTGATTGCAGATAAACAACAATTTCATACAGGCAAAATAAATCCTGAACAAGATTTAAACCTTTTCATCACACAATCATTCATGCAACAATTTACGCAACAAGCAGAAGATGATAATGCTGGTCTATTCCTAACAACAAAAATCAATGCGATGGCTAAAAAAGCCAAAACAGTCTCAAAATGAAAGAAAAAATGAAAGAAAAAAAATCAACAAGGCAAGGATTTGGAGAAGCTCTGCTAGAAGAAGGAAAGAAAAAAAAAGATTTGATAGTCCTGACAGCAGACCTAAGAGAAAGCACAAGAGTAAAAGAATTCTCAGAAAAATTTCCTGAACAATTCATTGAATGCGGCGTGGCAGAACAAAATATGATAGGCATAGCAGCAGGACTGGCACTAGCAGGCAAGACCGCAGTGACAACAAGCTTTGGGGTATTCACACCAGGAAGAACACTCGACCAGATAAGGATAAACGTCTGCTACAATCAAGCTGATGTAAAAATTGCTGCAACACACTGTGGAATAAACACAGGAGAGGACGGCGCGACACACCAAGCACTTGAGGATATAGCAATTATGAGGACAATGCCAAACATGACAGTCATATCACCCTGCGACTACAATGAAGCAAAGAAAGCAACAAAAGCAATGCTAAAGATAATAAAAGGGCCATGCTATCTGAGATTAGGAAGAGCAAAAGCAAACATAATAACAAGAATGACAGATAAGTTTGAGATAGGAAAAATCAATGTCCTAAAGAGAGGAAAGGATGCAACAATAATCGCAACAGGATACATGGTAGAAAAAGCATTAAACGCAGCAAAAACACTGGAAAAAGAAGGTATTAAAGTGAGCGTGATAGACTGCCACACAATAAAGCCTCTTGACAGAGAAATAATTCAATTCGCAAAAAGAACAAAAGCTATAGTGACAGCAGAAGAACACCAGATTGCAGGAGGATTAGGAAGCGCAGTTGCAGAAATGCTCTCTCAGGAATACCCTGTGCCAATAGAATTCATAGGCGTAAAAGACAGATTTGGTCAGTCAGGGAAAGCGGAAGAATTGTATAAGCTTTACGGGCTGGACGAGAAAAGCATAACAAAAGCAGTAAAGAAAGCGATCAAAAGAAAAGGAAGCAAACAATAAAAAAACATCACAAAAGCAACTAATAAAAGAAGAAAAACAGAAAAAGAAAAAAAACAATAATTTCAGATTATGTTCTCCTTAATCACATCAGTAATCATCCTAGTCTGCTTAGGCTGAGGCCTGAAAAAGAAAGGCTTTGAAATCCTGCCTTCAAGAATGACTGAGCCAGGACCAGGATCATCATCATAAAAAGGCTCAATAGTGATCAGAATCCTATCATAAGGCCCAATATAATTCTTATAATTGTATTCAAACTTAGCACTACCACCCATGCTGGTATAGAAAACACCAAGACTCAAGGCCTGCTCAGTATCATCGTCATACAACCAGACCTCAAAAAAGACAGGATTCTCAAAACTAGACGGCAAGTCTTTAGTATTGATTGTGACTGTTGTTCTGGGATAACCAGCTGATTCAGAACTGCGGATGTAAGCAGTCGCTCTAGGCCAAAAAGGAGGATAACCGCCCCTGCCAGTGCCTTTGTAAGGATCCAAATAAGTAGGCTGCATGTAAACAAAAGTCTGAAAACGAACAGGCAGAATCCTTGAATCAAAATGCGTGATCTTCCAAGGACCCTTCTCAGCGACGGTGACCTTCTTATCAGGATAAACTTTAGCAACAGCGAATGAGGAAAGCAGCAATAAAGCAAGCAAAACAGACACACTAAAAACTGACCTAAAAGATTTGAACTTTCTCATTTTAATGTCCTCACAAAAGCTTCAACTTCCTTTTGCCGAGCAGGATTGATAGCACCGATCAAGACAATCCTGTTAGGGGTAGGATCAAGATCAGGGTAAGGCTCTCTGCTAATACCAACAAAATCAAACTGCTGGATCGGCTTAGAGATCTGAACTTTATCCCGAATGGTTCCTCCAAGACCTCCATAAATCAGTCCTAAACTCTGCTTTCTACCAAAATCAGAATCAAACAGCCACAGTTCATACCTTTCAGCATTACCTAAAGGAGGAAGATCCCTAGCCTGAACATAAATCTCACTCTGAGGCGCTTTGTTATTGCTTTGCCATGGGCTGCTCCTTGCTCCACTGCCAAAATTACCGAACTGGCTGATCAATCTTGCAGAACCTCTAGGAAAGACCCTTAAGCCCTGCCTAATCTGAAAGCCTAAGTTATAAGGCTCAAGAACAACAGAAGTGTCTATCCTATTATAACCCCTAAAATTAGGGTCCCAATTACTGACGACATTAGGGTTCCTGCCCATGGGAGTGAATGAATTTGTCGCTAAATTAGAGGAAGGGCTTGTCGGAGATTTCAGGCCTCCACTAACCCTTGAATAAGAACTCCAAGTCCCTTTAGAACCAAAACCCCCTAAAGGCTTGCCATAAGCCTGGCCAAAATAAAGCTTTTGGGATGCAGGAGAATAATAATGTCTCCTGTAATAAGCAGACTGTCCACCATAAGCAGGAGGATAATAATAGTAAGAAAGCGCAGCGCTCACAGCAACAACAGACATAAGCAAAATAAGCAATGAACTAATCAAAATTTTAACTCTTCCCATAACTACACCTCTTTTCACAGCAATTAAAACAAGAAGAGTATATAAATGTTTTTGTCAAAAGAACGTTGTAGAAAAAGATAAAGTCATCCAGTCAGCTCTAAAAACAGCTACCCAATAATCAACAACAGACTTTTTTATAAGGTGTTGAACCATGAGGAAATATGAATTAGATAAATACCTAAACGATCCAATCTAAGAAATTTATCAAAAAAAAGAAAAAAAATCAGATCGCATAAACGACCTTGACCTTAACATTTACGTGCACCTGCTCAGGATTTATCTGAGTTGAAGGAAAATTCTCATCCATTTCTCCAGCCATAACCGCTTCTTTAGCATAAGCCCTGATGGGATAAATGTCATAAGCGATTTCCTGGATGCTCAGCACCTTTCCAAGAGTGACGCCAGCGCCAACAGCCAAAGACTCTGCCTTTGTTTTAGCGTTCTTAGCAGCGATCCTTAAGGCTTCTGATTTCACTTCAGTCTTTTTCTTATCACTCAACCCAAAATCAACACCATCAACCCTGTTGGCTCCTGCTTTTACAATAGCATCAAGAACCTCTCCAACCTTATCCAACTCATCAACAGTAACTTTTATCCTATTGGTGACTCTGAACCCTTTATCCACTTGCTTTCTTGTTTCATGATCCCATTCCCTGATCTTCTGAATGTTATAATAAGAAGTCTCAATCTTATCATGACCAATACCCTTGCTGGAAAGAGCCTGCATCACACTATTAGCCTTTTTCCTGTTCTCATCCTGAGCAATCTTGACATCCTTATCCTGAGTTTCTATTGCGAAAGTGATTATAGCCTCATCAGGAGCAGTGTCAAAATCTGCAACACCCTGAACAACCAAAGAGTTCAGGTCTTTAGTATTTTCTTTGTCAACAACAATTGTCTGGGGCTGAGTGCAGCCAACAAAAAAGACAAAAGCCAACAAAACAAAAACAAAATTAATCCATCTCATTTTATTTTACCTCCAGATAAGCTTCCAGCAGATTTCAGCAACCTCATCATCCTCTTTCTTCTGGCCAAAAAAAACAAAACACCCAAAAAACTAATGACTGCCAGAGCAATAAAAACAAAAAAAAGGACAGGAAAATTGGCAGTTGAAGCATGCGCAACAGGGGATCCAGTAAAAACAACATTTCCTTTTTGAGCTGCTGTTGTGGCAACGTAATTTTCAGCTAAAGCCAACCTGCCTTCATCCGCACTAGAATGAGAAATGAATCTCTGAGCAGCAGCAATAATTCCTCCGACAACACTGACTGCAAAAGTTCCCAGCAAGATCCAGATCTTTTTTTCTTCAGGATGCAGGATAGCTTTGCCCTCTTTAGAGAGCTCAAAATACTTCCACTTTCTGCCATTCTCAATGCAGCTAACTAGGCCTGCTTTTTCCAGATCCTGCAAATGCTGTTTGATAGTAGGAACAGCAAAACCAAGATTCTCAGAAAGCTCTGATTGCGTGAACCTTCTCCTATCCAATTCCTTAAGGATAGATATCCTCGTGGGACTGGCCAAAGCCTTGAAGACCTTTTGAGATAATTTAATGTCCATACAACAAAAAAAACAAAACAAGTATATAAATGTCATGAAATATTAAGGCAAAAGCCTAAACAAGCAAAAACTCAACAAGAAAAAACCAACAATCGCTCAGAGTAACAGATCAACAAACCATGACAAAAACAGAACTAGAAAAATACTCCTAGGCTGAACAAGAAGTGTACTGTAAAATGTTTTGAGCAAGGGAGAATACTCTTGAACATGAGCAATAAGCGAGGATGTCCTTAGTAACGCAGAAGCGGGGAGACTCTTGAGCTGAACATTAGGCGTCCTGTTTGGACGCAAACAGATATTGTTGCTGTTTTATTCTGAAAGAAAAATCGCAGAGTTATTAGCAGGTTTTAGGGTATAGAGTCTTTTCTTAAGCAAAAAAAATGGGCAGAAGATCTTTTTGGACTAAAAATAAGATTTGTGTTGAAAAAATCTAACTAAATACTATGCTTGGCGGCAAAGACATACTTAACTTGACTTAGCCAAATTAAAGAAAAGCTTAAAAAGAAATTACAGATTAAAGCAAAACATGGCAAACAAAACAGTAAAAAGGAGAAGAAGAAGGGCTGCAAAGATAAAGCCACGAAAGAAAAGGCCAAAGACATTCAAAACAGAAGAAGCAGCAAAGGCATATGCTGAAAAACACAATATCAAAGATTATAAATTAGTGAACATCAGAAAACCAGGCAGTTCTGACAAGAAGATTAGAATTGTAATCTAAGGAATACAATTTTTTTTTTGCATTCCATTATTTCCTATTTTATTTCACTTTTTTTGTTTTACTTTTGCTTAATTCAAACATCAACTCAACAAACAAAGCAGCGCTCCAAGCCTGAGACAAACAGCCTTTAGAACTTAATTTTTGCGCATCACTAAGCTCTGCATGATGGCCAATAGCGCCCATCTTAAGAATTTCTTTTGAGCTAGCTTCTGCAATCTTGTTAATGTAAAAAGAAAATCTCTTTTTTCCAAACCTATGCAAGACAATTGCAGCCAGGTTATTGATCCAAAACCAAGAATCGCCATTATGGTAACTTTCAGGATTCTCGCCAGTATGCGTCTTATGAAAAAGGGAAGAGCTTTTATCAATTGTCGAGAGGCCGCCCCAAGGAAGCCACAACGTTCTCAAAGCATTGTCAAAAACTTCACACCATTCTTTTCTGCTCAAGAGCTCTGGATAAACATAAGCAGCGATAAAGACATTAGGCCTGACAACATTACCTCCAACACAACCAACACAATCCTTCAAACGCCCGTCCCTGAAGAAAATTTTTCTGACATCAGCTCTTAATTCTTTACCGAAATTTTTTATCTTTAGAACATCAGCCAATCTGCAGCCAGCAAGAACAAGAGCATTAACCTCTAAGGCGCCCCTGCGTTTAAGAGAATCCATCCAAGTTGACTGATCAGGACCATTTAGAACAAGCCCATTAGATAATACTATCTTCTTCAAATTATCCTTCAACACCCTCTTGAGCTTAGTTTTTTCAGACCTATTCAAAGAATCAAGCATCTCCTCAGCCCTCAGGAACAGCCACCAAGAATCTGACATTATTCCAAGAGGAGTTCTCAGGTTAATACCAGAAAGCCTGTCAAGCCATTTGAAGACAATCCTCTTAGCAAAATCTTTCTTGCCAAGCAAAAATAAAGCTTTGCTTGAGATCAGCTCATCCCTTGCCCAAGAATAAACAAACCAAGGAATGCCTGCTAAAAGACTATCATCATAACTCAAAGAAAACAAACTTCTTGCAGCGGCTGCGGCAGCTGCTGTCATAAAGTCAGGAGATTTATTTACTGCTGTTTTTCTAAGTTTAGCACTTTTGACACTTTTGACAGGTAAGACAGGCACAACATCTTTAATCCCTTCTGCGAAAGACTCGACAACAAGCTCTTTCTGCAACAATAACTTATCTAAGCTTTCATGGAGGATTTTCACTTTCTTAACAGCATCAGCCTCATCAAAGGAAACACTCATGCAAGCGCTTCCTGAGATCCTGCCCAGACGAAAAACAAACCTTGAGAACGGCGGACTGTTCCGCTCCAGATCAAAAGGATACTCATGCTTAACCCATTCCTCTGAGAGAGAAAAAGAAAAATCACCTCTGATAGCAAGGAACAAAGAGTATTCCTCGCCAGAAGGCTCTTTAGGATCATTCACCTTACTGAACCTGACAACCACACAATAGTCTTCAACATTGCCAAAGTGATTGCCTTTAATAGAAACAACATAATGCCTGCCCCACGCCCTCAAATCAAAGATCCTTCTACAATCAAGGAAAACATCTCCGTCTGCGCGAAAATAAAACCCACCCTCAAGACAGCAGGCACATTCAAGATTCTCAATAAAAGAAATTGTCCTGAACCAATCATTACCCAACCTTGCGAAAAAACCGCCAAACTTTGAGCAAGGGCTTGAACTAAGAAAAACAAAATCACCATTAAAACCATCAATGAAATATTTATTCTTCTCCACGATAAAATCTTGCAGCATCTTCAGGCAAGACAGTGTTGATGACAAAACCTCCTCCTCTCTCAAACCCTCCCCAAGTTGCGATCTGAGGCATCACAACAATATGAGCGTGCAGTCTTGAGCCCTTAGGAGCATAATGAATTGCGAAGCAATAACTGGCGTCAAGCTTCTTGAGTCTTGCTAAAACTTTATACAATAACTCAGCTGTTTTCTCAAAATCAAAATCCTCAAACCTTTCCAAGTGAGATTTAGGAAAAATCCAGCATTCGTAATTATAGACAGAAGCATAAGGGCAAAAAGCAATACCAAACTCATTCTCAAAACAGAGCCTTGGCGAATGCTTCTCAGCTTCAATTATCCTACAATAAGGGCATTCAATGAACTTGTTGCTTGCAGAGACTTTCTTAGCAACAATAGGAGGGATGAGGCTTGTTGCGATCACCTGGCTGTGAGAATGGATAATACTTGCCCCTGACTTAGCACCAAAATTCTTGAAGACAAGAACATACTTTATACCATCTTTCTTCCCTAATGCAAGGATCCTTTCAGAATAAACCCTCAACAGCTGAGCAGTTTCTTCTACACTGAAATCATGTAATTGTTTTTCGTTGTTAGGGGTCTCTACAATGATCTCATGGAAGCCAAAGTTAGAAGAGTGGACAAAGAAATCATTCTCTCTGAAGATGTCAGGAGAGCCTTCTGGAGTCAAAGCAGGGAACTTGTTCTCAAACCAACGGATGCTCCAACCAGACCCATTCTTATCAGGAATTCTTCCGATCTCAGGAGGACAAAGATGCTCATTACCAGGAGCAAAAAAATCAATTCTTTTAGCGGAAGGCACACTTAAAGAATGCTTATGTGAATGAAGTTCTCTGGGTCTGGTTTTTCTCCCAGGCACAAAATAGACCCAATTATCAAGAATGTAATCTTTACGCAATTCACCTTTACGCAATTCTTCCAAATAAATCACCTCTTTAATAAGAAAAATGCAGGACAATTTTAAAAAATTATCCAAAAAACATCCAAAAGGCTGATTAAATAGTGCAAAAAACAACAAAAAACAATAACCTTACCGAAACATTTATAAACCGCTTATAAACTATTTGGGAAATCAGCTAAAGAAAGTAGGTATAATGCTCAATGAGGGGACATACTTTGCAAAATCATTCTGACATTGGCGCTCAAATGTATTCTGTATATTCTGAACAGCTATTTCACACCCAACCACACACCCAATCTCACATCCAATCTCAAATTCAAACAAAACAAACAAGGAAAATCACAAGGGACCAAGCTGCAAGCAATACAAGCAAAAAGACAAACATAAAGAAACACAATGAAAAAGGACCGGTAGCTCAGCCTGGTAGAGCACTCGGCTTTTAATTCCAGCAATCAATTGAGAGATCAATTGAAAAGGAAACCGAGTGGTCGAGGGTTCGAATCCCTTCCGGTCCGGTTATAGTTTCAGAAAACAGGAGAAAACCCAAAATGGCAAAAAAATTTGATGTCAGAAAACACGTACTCGTGCCAAAGCACTCTTTGATCAGCGAAAAAGAAAAAAAGAGCCTGTTTGAGAAGCAAGGTTTTGCTCTTGAAAATCTTCCATGCATACTAAAATCAGATCCTGCGATAGCTGAACTTGATGTGAAAGAAGGCGATGTAATAAAGATAGTGCGTCAAAGCCCAACAGCAGGAACAACAACATTCTACAGGAGGGTCATAAATGACTAGTTACGGCAAATTATTGATAAAAAAGTTCTTTGACGAGAACGGATTCGTTAAGTCAACAATAGAGTCTTTCAATTATTTTATAGAACAAGAACTTCAGGCAATACTTGAAGAGAACAAAGAGATAGAACCGACGATCATACCGCCAAATGTGGAAAGCTTCAAGATAAGGCTTGATAAGATATGGATAGGAAGGCCAGAGATTACAGAAGCAGACGGAAGCAAACGATCAATATACCCTTCAGAAGCAAGACTGAGGAAGCTAAGCTATGCAGCTCCAATGTTCATAGAAGTAAGCTCGCACATAAACAATGTCCAAAGAGAAACATTCACGACACAAGTAGGAAGCATCCCAATAATGCTGCACAGCAACTACTGCTACTTACATAAGCTAAGCAGGGAAGAGCTAATAGAGAAAGGAGAGGACCCTGACGATCCAGGAGGATACTTTCTGATCAATGGAACAGAAAGAGTATTAGTCCACATAGAAGATTTGGGAGCAAACAAGTTTTTGGTAAGCAATGCGACAGGACCAGTGCATTATGTTGGAAAAGTGTTCAGTGAGTATGGCCCATATAAGATACCTCACACTATAGAACAGATGAAAGACTCAATATTCTACATAAGCTTCACAAGAGTGAAAAGAGCGCCAGTAATACTCTTATTGAAAGCGCTTGGAATGATGAGCGATGAAGAATTGATGAATGCAATATTCAAGGACAAGCAGGACGATACTGTTCTGATAAACTTATTTTCGTTTGCAGATGTCAAGACACAGGAAGACGCGCTGGACAAGCTTGGAAAGATAGCGGGAATAACACAGACAAAAGAAGCAAGACTAGAAAGGATGCAAGAGATACTGGACAGATATCTGCTGCCCCACATAGGTGTAGATATGGAAAGCAGAAAACAAAAAGCATACAACATCTGTAAATACCTGAAAAAATACATAATGGTATCAAAAGGAGAACTGCCAGTCGATGATAAGGACCATTACATGAACAAGAGGATCAAGCTCTCAGGAGAGCTGCTTTCAGACCTTTTCAGGACAAACCTAAAAGTCCTGATAGGAGATATGCTCTACAATTTCCAAAGGATAGTTAAAAGAGGAAAGTTTCCAAGCGTGAAAGCAATAATAAGAGACAAACTGCTTACCAACAGGATATATGGCGCGATGGCAACAGGAAACTGGGTGGGCGGAAGAAAAGGAGTGAGCCAAAGGATGCAAAGGCTGAATTTCTTAAGCACGATGTCTCATCTGCAAAGGGTAGTGAGCCCACTATCATCATCACAGGAGAACTTTGAAGCAAGAGAACTGCATGCAACACATCTAGGAAGGCTCTGTCCAGCAGAAACACCAGAAGGAACAAACATAGGACTAAGAAAAAATCTCGCGTTATTATCAATAGTTTCAGGCGAAACAAAAGAGAAAGATGTGATTCAGGTAATGAAAAGCATAGGCCTGAAGGAGGTCGGCCAATGACAGAAGTCCTGCTGAACGGAAAATACATAGGGGATGTAGATGATGCGAGAGAGTTCGTCGAATCATTCAAGACACAGAGGAGGCAAGCAGCCATATCCTACCAAGTGAACATAAGATATGATGAAGGTATCGATCAAATATTCATTGATTCAAGCAGAGGAAGAGTGATGAGGCCATTAGTCGTGGTGAAGGACGGCATCCCTCTCCTGACTGAGAAACACATAAAACAATTGCAAAGAAACGAGCTGAGTTGGGATGAACTAGTTAAGCAAGGAGTCATAGAATTTCTTGACGCTTCAGAAGAAGAAGACGCTCTTGTTGCGTTCAAAGAAGAGGACTTGACGCCGAAACACACACACTTAGAGTTGTCACCATTAGTGATGCTGGGATTGACAGCAAGCTTGATCCCTTTCGGAGATTACATACAAGGGGCGAGGCTGATCATCGGAAGCAGAAACATGAAGCAAAGCACAGGCTTGTACACAGCTAATTACTTGTTGAGGATGGATATGGACGTAAATATGCTGCACTACCCTCAGATGCCAGTCACAAAAAGCATAATGCATGATCTCTCAGATTATGATAAGCACCCGAGCGGACAAAACATAGTTGTGGCGGTCATGACATACAAAGGGTTCAACATGGAAGACGCAGTCGTTCTCAACAAAGGAAGCATAGAGAGGGGATTTGGAAGAGCAACATACTTCAGGCCAGCAGTGACAGAAGAACTAAGATATTCAGGAGGATTGATGGATCAGATATCAATACCAGATAAGGATGTGAAAGGGTACAAGAGCGAACATGATTACAGGCTGTTAGAAGAGGACGGAATAGTCTATCCAGAGGCTGTTGTGAGAGAAGAAGACGTCATCATAGGAAAAGTGAGCCCTCCAAGATTCCTCAGCTCGATGGATGAATACAGCTTATCAACAAACATAAGAAAAGAAAGCAGCATTTCCTTAAGGCATGGGGAGAAAGGGATAGTTGATTTCGTGGCAATAACTGAAAATGAAGAAGGAAATAAATTAGTTCAAGTGAGAATTCGCGACCAAAGAATACCAGAGATAGGAGATAAGTTCGTCAGCAGGCACGGACAGAAAGGAGTCGTAGGATTGATAGTTCCAGAGAGTGACATGCCCTACACTGCAAAAGGCATAAGGCCAGACATAATATTCACACCACATGGGATCCCAAGCAGAATGACTGTTTCGCATTTACTTGAACTGCTCGCAGGCAAAGTTGGCTCATTATCAGGCAGGTTTGTTGACGGAACCACATTCAGCGGAGAATCAGAAGAAGAGCTAAGGAAGGAGCTGCTGAGCCACGGCTTCATGGAGAATGGAACAGAAGTCATGTATAATGGAGTGACGGGAGAAAAATACCTTGCAAGAATATACATAGGAAACATGTACTATCTCAGACTGAAACATATGGTAGCAAACAAGATACAGAGCAGAGCAAGAGGACCAATACAATTGCTGACAAGACAACCAACAGAGGGCAGAGCGAAAGAGGGAGGTCTGAGACTAGGAGAGATGGAGAAAGACACATTTGTCGCTCATGGCGCAAGCCTGTTACTAAAAGAAAGGTTTGACTCAGACAAGACAGTCGTGCCAGTGTGCGAAGGATGCGGAATGATAGCGATGTATGATCACATAAAGGACAAGAGATACTGTCCGATCTGCGGCGATAATGCAGAAATAAATGATGTGGAAATAAGCTATGCGTTCAAGCTGATACTAGATGAACTGAAGGCATTAGGTATAAGCCCTAAGCTAAAGCTTAAACCAAAATACTAAGGTGGGTAAATGGCAGAAGAAAAAAACAAAACTGAGAACGAGAAAATACAAGAAAACACAGAGATAAAACAGAAAGATGCAACAAAGAAAGCAGCGAAGGAAACTGCAAAAGTGCAGGAAAAAGAGACAAAAGAAACAGAACAAGAGAACGAAGGGACCCAGCCAGAAGAAGAAAAAATAACAAAGATCGAGAAACAAAAACTGTCAAGAGAAAGCATAGAAGCAATGCAACAGCACGTCTTCAAGCAGATAAGCAGCATCTCATTCGGAATACTCAGCCCAAAAGTGATCAAAAAGATGGCGATGGCCAAAATAGTGACGCCAGAACTCTATGATAAAGAAGGCTATCCAGTGGATGGAGGCCTTATGGACGTAAGGTTAGGAGTCATAGACCCAGGCCTGCGATGCAAGAGCTGCGGAGGAAAACTCAAAGAATGCGTGGGCCACTTCGGATACATAGAATTAGCCAGGCCAGTTATTCATGTAAAGTTTGCAAAAGTCATACAATTATTGCTCAGAAGCTTCTGCAGGGAATGCGGCAGGATATTGATACCTCAGGAGAAAATAGGGAAGTATAAAGCATACCTTGACAGGATAGAGAAAGAGCATGGAATAGAGAAAAGATGGATTGCTGTGAAAACAATAATAGACAGCCTGAAAACAACGACAAAATGCCCTCACTGCAAAGCAAAACAACTGAAGATCACTCTGGAGAAGCCAACCACATTCATAGAAGGAGATAAAAGAATAACTCCTGTAGAGATAAGAGCATTATTAGAGAAAATAAGTGATGACGATTCTGAACTCTTCGGACTCAACCCAAAAACAGCAAGGCCAGAATGGACAATCCTTACATTGCTGCCAATACCGCCAGTAACAGTAAGGCCATCAATAACACTAGAGTCAGGAGAAAGAAGCGAGGATGACCTGACGCATAAACTGGCAGACATCGTGAGGATAAACCAAAGGCTATTTGAGAACATCAACGCAGGAGCACCAGAGATTATAGTTGAGGATTTGTGGGATCTCTTGCAGTATCATGTCACAACATTCTTTGACAATTCAATATCTCAGCTACCGCCGGCAAGGCACAGGAGCGGACAGCCACTCAAGACAATAACAGAAAGAATCAAAAGCAAAGAAGGAAGAATAAGGCATAATCTGGCAGGAAAGAGAACCAACTTCTGCGCGAGAACAGTCATCTCACCAGACCCAATGCTTGGAATAAATGAGGTAGGGCTGCCGATGGTAATAGCCAAAAAACTCACAGTACCAGAAACAGTGAATGACTGGAACATGGAATACCTGAAAAAATTCATAGAAAATGGCCCAACAAAATATCCAGGAGCCAACTATATAATAAGGCCAGATGGCAAAAAGAAAAAGATAACAGAAGAGACAAAAGAAGCATTGTTAGAAGAGATCCAGCCAGGCTATGTTGTAGAGAGGCACATGATAAACGGAGATGTAGCATTATTCAACAGGCAACCAAGCCTTCACAGGATGAGCATGATGTGCCATAAAGTAAGAGTGCTTCCAAACAAGACACTGCGGTTAAATCCAGCAGTGTGCAATCCTTACAACGCAGACTTTGACGGAGACGAGATGAACCTGCACATACCTCAGACAGAAGAAGCCAGAGCAGAAGCAGAAATACTGATGGAAGTCCAAACACAGATCATAAGCCCAAGATACGGGCTAAGCGTCATAGGCTGTATACAGGATGCAATATCAGGAAACTATCTGTTGACCAAAAGAGGAAAAATGTCGAGAGAAGACGCAATACAATTACTATGCACAGTGGGCGTTACGGACTTCTCAAAACTGCCAAACAAGCAAGAAGTGAGCGGAAACGAAATATTCAGTTGTTTGCTTCCTGACGATTGCAATTACATAGGGAAAACAAAGAGGGGAGACGAAGTAATCATAGAGAACGGCAAAATAAAGAAAGGATACATAGATAGCAAATCAATAGGAGGAGAAGGAGAAGGACTGCTGCTCAGGACACTGCACAAGAACAACGGACCAGCAGAAACAGTGGAGATACTGCATAAGATCGAGAAATTAGGCTGTGAATACCTCATGATAAACGGCCTTACATCAGGATTATCAGATGAGGACATGCCTGAAGAAGCTGTGGAAAAAATAAACCAGATACTGGCAGAAGCAGAATCAGACGTGAAAGCAGCAATAGCACAATCAGAAGAAGGCACATTAGAAGCATTCCCAGGAAGGACAGTAAAAGAGACCTTAGAGCTAAAGATCCTGGAAAGATTGAACAAAGCAAGAAACGCAATCGGACAAGTTGTCAAAGATAATGTGGATGACCAAAAAAACCTGACAGTTGCGATGATAAACTCTGGTGCGAGAGGCAATATCCTGAACATAGTGCAGATGGCTGCATGCGTAGGACAGCAAGCGCTCAGAGGAAAAAGAATAGAAAAAGGCTATAAGGGAAGAACGTTGAGCTGTTTCCCAAAAGGTGATCTGGGAACAGAAGCTCACGGATTCATAGATGTAGGGTTCAAGCAAGGGCTGAAGCCTTCAGAATTATTCTTCATAACAATGACAGGAAGAGACGCGCTTATGGACACAGCGCTGAGAACACCAAAATCAGGATACCTCTACAGAAGATTAGCGAACACCCTGCAGGACCTGAGAGTCGAGTACGATGGAACAGTGAGGGATGCGAACGGAAGGATAATACAATTCAGTTATGGAGAAGACAACATAGACGTGTCAAGATCAGAGAATGGCATGATCGACGTGGAAAGAATAAACAAATTAGTATGAAGGATATAAAGGATCAGGATAAGCAGATCATTAAAAAAAAACACAAGGTGAAAAAAAAATGGTTCATAAGGATCTTCAAGAATATGTGGGCAAGCTGCCAGAATCATTGATAAACAAGATAGAAGAGACTTGTCCGGCAAGCAAGATAAAAAAAGTAGCAAAGAAAGTCTATGATGAATACGAAGCAGCAAAGATCGATCCTGGCGAGAGCGTAGGATTAGTCGCTGCGCAGAGCATCGGAGAGCCAGGCACACAGATGACTTTAAACACATTCCATTTTGCAGGAGTTGCAGAGATGAATGTCACAATGGGTTTGCCAAGGATAATAGAAATACTGGATGGGCGAAAGACGATCAAGACACCAATGATGGAAGTCTTCCTAAAATCACCATACAACAAAGGAAAAGACATAAGAGAGATAGCAACACGCCTCAAAGAAACAAAAATGGCAGAAGTGGTGACAGAAATCCAGATAGACCTTGCAGAAATGAAACTACACTGCAACATGAACAAAGAAAAACTAAAAGAGCTCGGAAAAAACTTAAGCAAAGTCACAGAAATCCTTGCAAAAACATTCTCAAAAGAAGCAAAAGTGAAGACAGAAGGGGAAGCAATAACATTAAAGCTCAAAGAAGACAATTCAATCAACGAATTGTACAAGCTAAAAGAGAGAATAAAAGAAGTTCCGATATCAGGCATAAAAGGAATAAAACAAGTACTGCCAGTAAAACGAAGAGATGAATTCCTCATAATAACAGCAGGAACAAGCCTAAAAAAAGTCCTTGAACTGGATTTTGTAGACGCGACAAGAACAACCAGCAATGATATCTATGAGATCCTATCTGTGCTTGGAGTTGAAGCGACAAGACAAGCAATAATAGATGAAGTATATAAGGTCATCGAAGCGCAGGGCCTGAATATAGATATAAGGCACATAATGTTAGTTGCAGACACAATGACTGTATTAGGAGACGTGAAAGGAATAACAAGGTATGGAGTCATAAGCGAAAAAGCATCAGTGCTGGCAAGAGCCAGCTTTGAGACACCAATAAGGCACATTGTCAATGCAGCACTAAAAGGACAAGTGGATCATCTGAACAGCGTAGTGGAGAATGTCATGCTCAACCAAGCAGTTCCAGTCGGAACAGGCCTGCCAGGGCTGAAAGTCAAAATAGTAAAACAATAAGCAATAAAACAAAAAATTAAAAAAATAAAAAACAACGTAAAGGAAAAATGGCAAAAACAGAAGAATTAACAACAGATCTGAGAAAAAGGATCGCAGAAAACAAAGTGAAGATAGGCGCGCAAGAGACAAAAAAGAAACTGTTGAACAAAGAGCTGGCAAAAGTAATCCTGTCAAAGAACAGTTCAGAAAGCATGAAAGAGGACTTTGAGAAATACTGCAGACTGACAGGCACAGAATTAGAAATAGTTGACTTGGACAATGAAGAACTAGGCACACTATGCAAGAGACAACACACAGTTTCAGTCTTAGGAGTTCTTAAATGAAGAAAGTATTTGATATTAAATCAATGCAATTCATGACAATCTTCGAGAAGATAACAAGAGTAACTCCAAAAGACTGCATAATTCAAGACAACCAAATAATATTCATTGTGGACATGAAAGACGTTGGAACAGCAGTCGGCCAGAGAGGAGCGAATGCAAAAAAACTTGAACAGAAACTGAAGAAAAAGATTAAGATTGCAGGGTATAGTGAGGACGTAAAAGAATTCATCAAGAGTCTCGTAGCACCATTGCATCTTGAATCAGTAGAGCAGACAGACGGAATAATTGAGATGACAGCAAAAGATTTAAAAAGCAGAGGCTTGCTCATAGGAAGAAATGCCTCAATATTAAGAGCATATGAGGAGATAGTCAAAAGGTTTTTTCCGATAGATGAACTAAAAGTAAAATAAGCGAAACAAGTCAAAATCAACAAAAGGTAAAACAAAAATGGGAAACAAATCAAAAGGACAAAACACAGCAAAAGCCCTGAAGAAGAGAAGGCACAAAGGGCTTCTGATGAATGATAAGTATGTCAGACGAATATTCAACCTAAAAAAGAAATCAGACCCATTAGTGGGATCAAGCCAGGCAAAAGGCATTGTCCTTGAAAAACTCGAGTTGGAAGCAAAACAGCCAAACAGCGCAAAGAGAAAATGCGTAAGGGTACAATTAGTGAAGAACGGCAGGCAGATAACAGCATTCCTTCCAGGGGACGGGGCGCAAAAGCTAGTTGATGAGCACGACGAAGTCCTGATAGAGTGCATAGGTGGCACAAAGGGGAAATCAAAAGGAGACATCCCAGGGGTCAGGTGGCAAGTGCTTAAAGTAAATGATCAGAGCCTCAATGCCTTGTTGAGAGGCAAAATAGAAAAAGCAAGGAAGTAAAAATGGTATTAGCATTCAACAAATGGAGTGTGGAAGGAATCAAGGTAGAGGATTCTGGGCTTAAAAAATATGTGACACTAGATCCAAGAATTGTCCCGAAAACAGGAGCAAGGTATGCAGGAAAAAGATTCCACAAAAGCAAGACATTCATAGTGGAAAGGCTGATCAACAGAGTGATGGTTCCAGGGCATAAAGGAAAAAAACACAAGAGAAGCTCAGGGCATTGCACAGGAACAGCGCCACAAGCATACAAGCTTGTCCAGAAAGCATTTGAAATCATAGAGAAAAAAACAGGGGAGAACCCAATAAAAGTCTTTGTGCAGGCATTAGAGAATGCAGCTCCACGAGAGGAGATAGTGACCATAGAGTATGGCGGAGCGAGGTATCCAAAAGCAGTGGACTGCGCACCACAAAGAAGAATTGATATTGCGCTAAAGTTCTTCTCACAAGGGACATACGAAAAGTGCTTCAACAAAAAGAAAAGCTTTCCAGAAGCACTATCAGAAGAATTATTAGGAGCTTACAAACTAGACCAAAACAAGAGTCTGGCGATACAGAAAAAACTAGAAATAGAAAGGCAAGCAGACGGAAGCAGATAATTCTAAAATGGCTGAAGAAAACAAAAAAAAGAGTGATGAAGAAGTCAAGAAACTCTGGGAAGAGATAGAAAAAAAAGAAGAAGAACTTTCAGAAGAAGAACTTGAAGAACTCAAGAAAGAAGCAGAAAAAGAAGAAGAGTGATTAATCTATTGCACGCATTATTTCTTAAAAAACACTTTTGATCAAACAAATTTTGGGCAGGAACACAACAAACAAAAAAATTCAAACTCACTCAGGCGAAAGACTGCTCCTCTCAAGATTGCCAGTCTCAGTAAGCTTGCTAAAACCCTCCTTTAAGTTCTTGACCAAAGAAAAAGCACGCAGGCAATTGACATAAAAGAGGCTTTCACTCTCTGCTTTTGCAGAATCATCAACATGATAATCATCCTGCCCTGAAGGACCCTCATCCTCTTTTTTTCCGAAAGAAACATAAAGGCTCTTAAGGAAAGGCTCAGACTCAATCTTGATGAGATTATTATAATGGCGAAGAGCAGAATCAGCTTTTGAGATTATATTGTCAAGCACTTTAGAGACACCATAAAAAGAATCCCTTCCCAAAAGAACCTTTGCCTGTTCACTTAATGTCAAAAGAGACTTAATTATTTCAGGAAGATCTTTTTTCAATTCAGGCTTAGGGCTGACAAACTCAATACCACTCACAACAGAAATATCAAAATTATCTGCGTAAGATCTATACTTAAAGATTTCCTGAAACAAATCATACAACTTCATTTTCAAAAAAAATAACCCCCTAAAACAAGGTAAATAAGATCAATTTAATAGCTTTGCTAAAAGTTTAAAAAGAAAAAAATACAACTTATTTAAAAACAAAAAAGAAAATAAAAATAATGCTAAAAAAAAGAAAAAATGACAAAAACACTAATTGCAGTATTTCCAGAAGATAAGCACACACACTTGTTTGAGAAATTCACACAACAATTCAAGAAATTAAAAGGAAAGTTTGATGTGATCTTTGTAGTGTCAAAACAGAATTACAAATACCTTGAAGAACTTGAAAAAACAAAACTAAAGACGCTGAGGAACAAAGAGAAATTTGACAATGAGCTTGAACAAGCAGTGAGCAACAGAAACCTCCTGAGAGACTACGCGCTTGAGGAAGGTTACAGCCATGTCCTGTTCTTAGATTCAGATGTCCTGATGCCAAAAGATATTCTTATAAGATTGCTGGAAAAAGATAAGGAAATCATCACAGCAGCATACCTGAACGTTCTTATGTACAAAGGCCAACAAATAATAGCGCCGCCTATGTATAAGCTGATAGAAGACAATTATCTGCAATTGCTGAGGCCAGAAGCGCTGAATGAGCCTAGGATGATAAAGATAGGCGCTGCGGCACTAAGCTGCTGCCTGATAAAAAGAGAAGTCCTGGAAAGGATAACATTCAGAAAACCCTACAGAGCTTTGTCAGAAACAATATCCTTCTTTGAAGACGCAGTAAAGGCATTAGGTTATGATGCGTGGCTGGACACGTCAATAAAATGCGCCAGACAACCATACCCTGAAGGGGATGAAAGAAATGTTTTATTTCAGACAGACTGACATGATTGATTCTATAACAGACAAACCAGATCTAAGGCAAATCTGATCTTAAGCCAAACAAACAAAAATGAATGAAACAAATAACAACAGGATGAAAGACGAAATAACACTGGTGAAAGAATTCCAGGAAAGACTCCCTAAATTTCCAGACGGAAGAGTGAACTATTCAGATTCTGAAATAGCGCCAGTAGTCACTTTATTGGTCAAGTGCTGCGAGAAATACCTACTCCTTAAAAGAAGCCAGAAAGTCAGCTCATACAAAGGCAAGTGGGCAAACATAGGGGGCTATATTGATAGGCCAATCACAGCAAAAGAAATAGCTCTGAAAGAACTGGAGGAAGAGACAGGCATAACAGCAGATAAAGTAACTTCAATAAAGAAAGGAGAAGCAATAGAATACCATGATGGCCAGACCAATAAGACCTGGATAGTGTTTCCATTTTTAGCTGAACTGGAAAAAATACCTGAGATCAGGCTGGATTGGGAACACGAAAGATACGTGTGGATCAGCCCAGAAGAAATAAAAGAATTTGATATAGTGCCAGACATAGACAAGTACTTTAGCTACAAGTTCTCGTAACATCTTGAGTTGGCCAAGACCAGAAAGACAGAAGGAAAGAACACAACAGTCAAACTTTCTTGAGGAAAAATTAATAAGAAAAAGACAATTTCAATAAAATAAGATGAAATCAAACACAACACTCGCAAAAAAAGAAAGAGAAGACATTTTCAAGCTGTTCATTAAGAAAAGGATGCTCAAATTCAATGAGATAGAGAAAAGCCTTGAGCTCAAATCAAACACATTAAGCTATCATCTTGATATGATGATAAAAGACGGCTTGCTTGAAAAAGATGACGAATATTACAAGCTGACAAAAAAAGCAGAACAGATGCTCCCTTTCTTCGCCCACCTCACTGGCAGGGAAACAGGCCCTTTGACAGTGATAGTTGCAGCAGTGAAGCACAAGAACAAGATATGCTTGTTAAGGAGAGTAAAAAGGCCTTACCAAGGATATTGGGGAATGATAGGCGGCAAACTAAAAATGAAAGAATCAATAAAAGACTGCGCAATAAGAGAAGCCAAGGAAGAGACAGGATTGGACTGCGAGTTCAAAGGTGTGAGAGGGGTGCTGCATGAAAGAGTAAAAGAAGGCGATGAGATAAAACACGCATTCGTCATATTCCTCTGCGAGTTAGAATCAAAAAGCGAAGAATTTACATCAGGAGAAGAAGGCCAGCTCGCATGGTTCAATCTGGATGAACTGCCAGCAAAAATAATACCTTCAGATGGACTGATGATAAAAGAAATGCTGCAAGAAGGCATATCCTATAAGGAAGTCATAATGGAAGATGATGGAACAGGAGAACTGACAGGAATGAAAGTAAACCAATAAGCGAACAAAGACAGACAAAATAAAAATGAAAAACAAGACAGGATATTCTCCACAGAACCTCACAGACAGAATAAAACAGAAACACTTCAGCGATTTCTTAAAAGAAATTCTCAACACAGTGAATTTGAAGCAGAACAAACAAGAAACAACTGATCCTGACGACGTCTTCAAATATTTTGACCTGTTTGCAGGAGCAGGAATATACAACAGAGGAACTGACAATGAGTTTAAAGGAGCAGCAATTCTTGCATTAGAAATGATAAGCAATTCTGGAAGAGATTTTCATGCGTATCTGAACGAGAAAAATAGTGCGCTGCGTGAAGAGTTGCGAGCGAATGTTCAACCATACGGGAATAAAGTTGACGTTTTTGAAACTTACCAGGACTATATTGATGAATACATATCTTTAGCTGATGAGGATTCACTATTCTTTATAGACCCGACCCATCTGGCAGACTATGAAGGTGAAAAAGGGGTTTTGGCATACTTGACAGACATCTTAACAACAAAAGCTAAATTATACCTTTATGCACCAGAAAGCGTGGGAATAAAACAATTCGCAGACCACAGAAAGACAATAGAACAGATCATCCAGACAGTAAAAGCATCAGGCAGAGAATTCGCTCATTTCGTGTCAGAAAAAAACAACACCAGAGGCTATCTGAAAAGAGCGGACCACAACATCATGGTGTATTAATGGCTCTGTCTGAAGCGGTTGCCTGAAAGGATCAAAAAACAACTTTACCCTGCAACTCATAAAGCATCTGCCACCAGACAATGCTGCTCCATTTGTAAGCATCAACAGCAGCTTTCTTAGCAGAATCAAACAAAAATGAATCAATATTACGCTCCTTCTTGTCCTTGATAATCACCAAAGCATTTCGCAAGTTCTCAGACTCTATCTGCCTGCCCAAAGCAGTATAAGAATTATCTTTTACTTTCTTTAACTCGTCCATAGCTTTCTCATAATAACCCTCAAAAATATTCTTGCCATCATTCACAGTTAACTTATAAGAAGTGTCATCTCCAAGGAATTGGCTGTATTCAGACTCTTTCAAAAGGTCAGCGTCAAACTTCAGCCAGTCGTCATCATTCTTGTTGAGGCCAGGCATATCCTTGAAATAATCATCAAGCTTTCTTTTTTCATCAGGATTTTGTTTTAAGATCTGCCTGACCAAGATTTCAATACGCTTAGCCTCAAAATTTTCAGAGGGCTCAGAAACGATTTCTTCCGCAACAAAGATTTTATCATCCCCCATAAGAAAAAGAAAACCCAGCCTTTATAAAAAGTTTTGCAATCAAGCCAAAGTAAGGAAAACACAAAAAAAAAGCCAAAAAAAACAGCTAACCATCCTGAAGTGATACTAAAACCTTAATAAAAAAAGCGCATTATAAGAGAATATGAAGTTTGTAGTAGAGAAAAGGAAACATCCTAACATACCAAAATACATCAGCAGCGATTTTGAACTCGCAAAAAAATTTGCAGAATTGTTAAAGAAAGAACTGGAAGATTTCCTGAAATCAGCGATACTCTTCGGAAGCACAGCAAGAGCTGAACATCCAGTATATGAACCAGACATAGACGTGCTTCTAATAATTGATGACATGACACAAATACTAAGCCCAGAAGTCATCCAAGCATACAGGGTCATAGTTGAGAATACAGCAGCGAAGGTGAGCAAAAGATTGCACATAACAACGCTGAAGCTTACATCATTCTGGGAAAGCGTCAGGAACGGAGACCCAATAATAATAAATATGCTAAGAGATGGAGTTCCTCTGTATGATGTTGGGTTGTTTGAGCCAGTGCAGCACTTATTGTTTGAAGGCAAGATAAGGCCAACAAAAGAAAGCATATGGACATATTTTACAAGAGCGCCAGCATCATTGCTGAATGCAGACTGGCATCTAGTTCAAGCTACGCTTGATTTATATTGGGGGGTAATAGATGCAGCGCACGCCGCATTAATGAAAATGGGAGAGGTCCCTCCAATACCAAAACAAGTGGCAGGGATGCTTGACAAAAAACTTGTAAAAAGAGGATTGCTGAACAGAAAGCATGTGGCGACAATGGACTTCTTCTACAAGTTAGCCAAACAGATCATGCACCGAGAAAAAACAAAAGTCTCAGGAAGCGAGTTCATGAAATACAAGAAAAGAGCAAGAGCGTTCTTAGACGCAACAAAGAAGATAGTGGAAATGCCATGAAATAAATGTTGAAACAAGCAGGGCAAATAATTCTTCAGATGAAAAATGAGCGCAAGGGATTGTGTAATGAGCAGGGACAGAAAGCTCCTGAACTGAACAAGAGGGCGTCCGAAGCAATGTGAGATGCAACAGAAGAAAACTCTTTATTTAAACAAGAGGCGTCCTGTTTGCGAATAATGTCATAAAAACCAGCAAAAGAATCTTA
>CAYPUD010000001.1:6301-28941 GCA_964413955.1 uncultured Methanosarcinales archaeon | reverse complement strand
GCCTCAATTTCTCGAAACAAACTTAGAAGCTTTAACTCCGACTTACAGAAGAGCTGTGACAATAAGGGGAAAACTAAGTGAAAGAGCAAGTGTAACAGTGTTTCTTAATGGAAAAGCTGAAAAGACTGTTCTTTCTGATGATGATGGGAATTTTGCTGTGGAAATAACTTTAAAGACTTATGGCTTAGAAGTAGGTGTTGAAGAGACAAGGGCAAGGCTCAAAGCAGGAGCCGGGTATGAGAACAAAGTAAAGCTTCTTGCTGTAGATAAGGCAGGATTAAAGACAGAAACACCAGAATCAATAGTTGAATACGCAGTTTGCGGCAGTGGAAAATGGTTCAAGACAACAATATCCGAGCCTGTTCCAGAAATCCTGACGCCAAGGCTGTTGCTGGAAGGAATGCAACAGACAGGATTTGGTTTTGAGATAGAGTACACAGGAAACAAAAAGATCAGGCTAAAGCCAAACACAATCAAAGCAAAGCCGATGCTTATAAGCCCTGCGCTGGAAAAGGAGTATGACCATAAATGGATTACTATCAACACAATTGCAGAGCCAGTCAGAGGATATGACAATGAAAAAGTAAAAGGATACATCCAGATCAACTTCAATCCAGTAGATCTTCTGGCTGATGACCCTGATGCGAATACAATTGACAAGCTGAAAAAAATAAGCGATTATAGGAAAGGTGATTGTCTGGTTCCTGGCTTTGGATGCATGAGGTTCATGCTTGAGTTAGAGATACCTTTCCAAGAAATCAGAAAAAGGATGTCAATAGACCCTTACACAAAGAAGCCTGTTGAAGAAGAAATAGTGGAGGATAAGGTGCAAAGGGTTTGCATAGAGCCAGAAATAGCGATAGACCAGATAGTTCCCCCGGAAATACTGCCGAAATCAGGGCTAAAACTATTATCAGACGGGCTTAAATATGGAATTGAAGCGATTGACTTCGTCCTTGGGCCATTGGAGACTGTAGGAAAGGTTACAACAGTGGGCTGTCTTGCAGGAGGGGCGCTTTTGTACGCATTCAAAGTCAAAGAGATGTTAGCTTGTGACATAAGCTCTGCAACAAGCGCAATAACAGGAAAAGCTTTTGATACAGATGTGGCAAGAGTGGGGATGTGCGAGGCAGTCTATAAAGATAAGACTGTGCAAGACTCATGCAAATCCTGCCAGAGCGCTGTTGAAGATTACAATACACTCAAAGAGATCCACCAACAAGTCTGCGACAGGGTTGCCTGCCCTGATGCTCCAACATTGCAGACTTATATTAAAAGGCAGAAAGGAAACTTGAGGAAGATAAAAAACGCAAAACTGCCTGTAGAGCTGCCTTCATTTATAAGCTCTTTGATTCCGATGGCGCCGAAAGAAGTGGAATTAAGCTTGTACAAAGGAAGCGACTGCGCAAAATGGCTGGCTGAAAACAAGAAAGATGTCAAAGGAAAATTAGTGATAAGCAATAATGATGTGAAGAAAATCTATCAAGATTATCTAAAGCACAAAAATGATAAGGAGAAATCCAAAGATACAAAAAAATTGACCTGCGCAGGACTGCATCCTGCAACTGCAGAATGCTGCGGTTATGAATACATGCAGAAATGGGGCAGCGCTTGCGGAATAAGCGGCATAAGTTTCCTTGACACCTTTGATGAGATAAAAGAAAGCGCGTGCTTAAGCGCAGAAAGATTCGGCCAGAACAAAGTGCCAGGGACAGAAGAGAAATGCAACAAGGTATGGAATTCAATGGCTGGCTTATGCAAGAAAGATGGGGGGCAGGCAACTGAAACAATCAAAGTAACAAAGTTCAGCGATGAAAAGATCAAGGATTTAGGGTTATCAGAGTTTAGCCCTGAACAAATGCTTTATATCTTTGTTGTTCCTTTAACAGAAGAAGAGATTGCAAGAGCGCCTGCATTAAAAGAGACAAAAAACCTTTACTCAGTCAAATTAGGTTATGTCGTGGAATCATTGAATTTCAAGAAAAGCGAAAAAGCAGGAGCTATAGCAGAAGCGAACAGGCATTATCTGACAGCAAAACTGGAAGCAATAGAATTGGGTGAGAATGCAGACTTGAACAAGTTCTTCACACCAAAAATAATAGAAGAATATTATAAGACAGGAAAACTTGACGACAATATTGTTGAAGACTTTTTGACAACAATCTGCAAAGCAGCAGGAAAGCCGTCAAGATGCATAGACAAAGGCAGAGCAAGAGAAATATACGAAAAGATCATAACGACAATAGGCGTTGAAGACAAAGAGTATATAGTGAAGCCGTCAAGCGGATTGCTACGTTCAGGGCAATGCATATGCCTGCCAGGAGTCATAGGAAACCTCAAATTGTGGAAGAATATAATGACTGCTGTTAAGAACTGTATTGATACTGTCAAAGCGACGGGGCAGGGAAGCGAAGGGATGTGCCAGGCAATGCTGGAAACTTATGCCTGCGACCTCATATTTGATGTGATAAAATGCTTTACAGAAGGTTTAAGCGGGCCAAAAGCAAGAGAAAGAACAAAAATAGGCGATGTTGAAGGATTCTTTGCTGCATTATCAAGCGCAGGAAGTGAGATAGGGGATGAGATGGCAAACAGGTATGGAGGAACAGGATTGTTCAAAGCGATGTTTGTTGATAAAAAACTGATCCACAGTATCTGCAGTTTTGCATTCACAGGAACATGGAGCCTTGATCTGGACACATTATTTGATATGTCAATGCAGGAAATGCCTCTGGAAAGCTCAGCAATAATATACCCTTGTGAAAGAAGGTTCATCGGATATGACCCAGCCAGCTATCCAGTAAAAGGGATGACAAAATGGCTGTATCATTTTGGAATAGGCGTTGCAGCAGGAAGCGACC
The DNA here is from genome assembly GCA_964413955.1 of uncultured Methanosarcinales archaeon. Classification (GTDB taxonomy): domain Archaea; phylum Nanobdellota; class Nanobdellia; order Woesearchaeales; family ARS49; genus JAFCDQ01. The sequence goes on along the minus strand of CAYPUD010000001.1, from coordinate 26,080 downwards.
TTGATTTAAGACTAAAATTAAAATGCAGCCAAGGATACAAATGCTCAGTGGATGACGGGTTTGAGAAAGGAGAATGCGACTGCAAACAAGGAGAAAGAGAACTTGAAGTGACTCCGCCAGAATTAGCAGGAACAGTAAAGAAATATGATGTTTTCAACAAAGAGATATACATTCCATTGCAAGGGGATGATTCCGCGGTAAGATATGACACAGCAGAACTGACGTGGAGCTGGACAGCCCCTGATGGGACACTAAGAGAAGATTCAGCAACCTGCAGGATAGGGCAGACAGGAACACCCCCGCCAGCATTCTGCTCTTTTGACGCTTTCACATTAACTTTCAGGTGTGTGTTCGGGGAACAAGAAGGAGGCGTGAGAATAAGGGATGTTCAGATACATGCGCCGCATAAGTTAGGCGAGTTTGAAGGAAAAGAAAAGGCAATAATAAAAAGAACAACAAGGTTTGTTCAACCTGACAAAATAATCTACAACGTGACAGAGTTTGGAAAGGGAAAAAGGAATGAACTTGAGTCTCTCATAAGAAATATCCTAAATAAATTCTATTCGGCTTCAAAAGTGACTGACGACCATATTGCGCAGATTGAATTAATCAATTTAAGATTAGGACAAAGCAATATGGCCCAGGCAATTCTATTTCCTTTGACACCCGCCAGTAATGTTTTATTCCTTGCGCCTTATCATCTTTTTACAGACATTCAACCTAAGTTAAAAGAAGGAGAAATCTCAGAAGCAAATTTACAATTAACATTACAAACGCTAAATAAAAATCAAGAAACTTCTTTTATTTCTTCAGGAATTTTGGCGTATTCCAAAGAGGCAGACCTCGTGATAGGCCTAGCGCGAACAACTGAGGAAGTCAATCTCCAACAACCAGGATTCTCAAAAGATTACCAAGAAAACCAAAAGATAACGATAAGGCCGTCAAAAGTTACAAGAAAATCAGGAACTGGCTTTGAAACTTCAGGAGGTATATTGCTCGGTTCAACAAAATTATTTATTTATAGTGATGCCAGAACGGTTCCAGGCTATAGTGGAAGCCCTTTCCTCAACACACAGGATAAAATACTTGGAACAATTGAGATAGGAGTTCCATCGCAACTTTTTTCTGTCGCGACAAAGTCTGAATTTGTTGAGAAACTTTTGAAATTTTATATAAGTGGTAATGAAACAAAAGAAGAACCAATAGAAGAAGGTGTGTTGCCGACTAAAGAAGAATTGATATATTTAACTAGCAATGAGACTGTCAACTCAAGAGAAGTTTTCAAAAAAGGTGACCGCTTCAATGCGACAATTCTCTTAAGCCAAGAGTACCCAACTCCACCAAAGCCAAAGTACAATAAATTTCTTGCTTGGGAGATAAAAGACGCATCAGGCAGGATAATTGTCCAGAAAGATCCTGCAAAAGATGAATTTATAGGCAAATCAATCCTGCAGACTAATGGAGATTATTCAGTATCAACACTAGACAATGGCATGGGAGAGATAAGGATCACTGATGACTGGTTTGGAAAAGGAAAGGTCGCAATGAAAATCTGGGAGTGGGAAGAAGGTGAAAGCAAAGCAGAGATTTCTGAAGTAATAAGGCCTAGTGATATTGAGATAACAAAGAATGGAGAGACATTCAGAGGAGCAGTAAATTATTTGCTGGTAATAGATGAAGATGAAAAAGGGAATCTGGTCTACAGGTTCCACGCACCAAAAGATGATTCAATAGGGACTGATAAGGAAGGCGGATTCTCAGTAAGAGGAGCAAGAAGATACTTAAGTGAAGGAAAGATAGAAGATGGCGCAAGATATAAAGAATCAATCACAGTGATGGATAGTGAGCTTGGATTGCGTATAACAATAAATATTCCAAAAGAAGAAGAATTATACCCAAAAAGCCTGCTTGAAAAACTTCCTATAAAGAAAAAAGAAAGAAAGAGAAAAGAGTTCAAAATAATACAAAAACAAACAAGAGGAAGTGTTTGTGAATTAGAAAATGTTAAAACAAGGCCTCAATTGTTTGAAGTGACTTACAGAGTGTACGACGCAGACAAGTATGGCTCACCAACAACAATACAAAGCATAGACCCAGCAACAGGCATGCCAGTTGAAGTGAAAAAGAAATTCTATGCAGTATGCGAGATGCCAAAGGTTGTGGAGGAAGAGCCAATCAGCCTGGCAGCTATAAGAGAAGAGTTACAGAAAGCAATCAACAGAGAAAAAGAGTTTGTCAACAAAGTTAAAGATTTCAAAGAAAAAGGAAAATTGGGAGAAAAATCCTATAGAAACTCAATGGTAAAAATATTGCAGAGTTATGCGGGCGAAGAAGAAGCATACTATGATCTGGTTCTTTCGCTGATGCGATTCAATAGGCAACAAACAAAGAAAATCAATGAGACATTGATAATTGCTTTAAATAAGAACCTCTCAAGAACAACTAAGACTCTTCTTGACTCAAATAATAAGATATTGGGTGGGGTAAAGACCATCGCTGATGTAAGAACATACTTGACAAGATTACTTGGTGAATTAAACGAAACAATAAAAGCAAAAGAAGCAGTCCTGAGAGAAGTCATGAAACTACAGGGGGAAAACCTTTGTGAAGGAGAAGGCTTTGCTTGCAAGCACTCCTGTGAAAGAGAAGAGATTGAAGTTGATAAAGTTTGCATTGATGAAAGAAAGAAATGCTGCAGCTCAAAAAAGTTTAGTGAAGATGAAGCTATTGCAGAAATAAATTCGCTGTTGGTTAAACTGTCAAACGAAACAACAAATGCTGTTGGACAAATGAGAAAGTTTTATAAGTTAATTACAGCAGAGAATTATGGACAACAAGCATATCGAGCGAGCTTAAAATTGCGGACGTATATTCTTGATGTTCTAAACAAATCAATCAGAGATATAACTAAACTAAGTAAATATCTCACTGGAAATAATAAAACATTAGTTGCAAACCTGAAAAAGTCATTGGAAAAATCCTTAGAAAACCTAGAAAATTTGAGAAAGAGAATTCTTAAGAAAGAAGGACAAAAGAATGGGATATTGGATAACTTAGTTAATGTTGAGGATAAATTAAAAGAGATCAAAGAAGAGATTTTTAAAACAAGAAATAACTTATTAGGAAAGTCTTTTACAAAAAAACAACTTAAATGTCTTATTAATAAAACGTTGGAAGAATGGAATATAGCAATTCCTTTAGGCATTAAAGGAGATGAGTCAGAAAAAATCTTAAATGAAGAAATAAAAATCTTGAAACAATTATTTAGGATGAATTTAACTCTGCCAATAATCACAAAAGAAGATGAGTTTTGCAAGAAAGACAGCTTAAACAAGCTTTGGTCTGGTAAATTACAAGCTTTTGATTCAAACCTGAGCGAGTGTGAAAATGATTTAAAAATTAACCAGCAGTTCTATGACACTTTGCAATATTATGTTGAAGAGATGAGTAAGATCAAAGAAGATTTGTTTGATAAAACTTTAGAGATTGTTGCAAGATGCGGACGTAACTTTGATGAATCAAACAATAAAATAAAAAAGAAGAGTCTTGATTCTTTTGTTAAGAAAAACTTTGAAGATCTAAACGTGACAGTATGGTTCTTGTTTGAGTTCATAACAAAAGAGATGAATGAAGGAAACTTGTCAGTTTTGATTGAGAATTATACAAAAAAATCAATAGATTCCAATATGGAGCCTGGGCAAAATGATATAATTAAACGTCAAGAAGGAGGGTCATATGAGCTAATCAAGAAAACAGTCATCAATGCTACTTTAGAAATAATTGCTGATAAATTTAATGCTCTGCGTTACCCGCTTACTTTCTGGTTTGAATTCAAAGAATTAAACGAATTTGAAGATTTTATTCTCTTAGAAATTACTTTTCTGGATTATTTAAGGAGCAACACAATTAATAAGACTAAATTTTGCGGAGAAGAATTGGATAAAATTAATTATGCTCAATCTTTAGGGATTGAAGTGTTCAATGACATTAATGCTGAAGTTAATGAATGTAAAAATAATCAAGATGCAAGTTACGAAAGAGCAGTGAATATAAGCAAGGAAATGATAAAGAAATATCTGAAATATATTGAAGCGTTGCTGGCAGATGATTGGGATATAATACTTCCGAAAGAATGCGATTAAATCAATATGCAAATAAAAACCGCAATATTTAAATATTCTTGATGATTTTATTTGTAGAATGAATGAAAATCTATTAAGATACTTGAAGACTAGAAATTACTGGTGGGATTCTGGGAAAATACTGCCAGAAGATGCAGGGGTTAAAAGAGATTATGCTGAAGATGTTTTGGACACCTTTAAGCTAGAAAGAATTACAGCAATCACAGGTATAAGAAGAAGCGGGAAAACAACTATAATGTTCCAAGTCATGGATCAGCTATTAAGGCAAGGGGTTGACCCAAGAAAAATTGTTTTCCTGAAAGTTGATGAAATTCTCGAAGATCTTGAGAACTTAAGAGATCTGGTCTCTTTTTATGAAGAGATTCATAATATTGATCCAAGAACTGAAAGAGTATATTTTTTTATTGATGAGATTCAGTTTAAAACTAAGTGGCAGAACGAGCTGAGTTTTTTTGTAGATGCTAAATACAAGAGTAAATTTGTGATATCTGGTTCAAGCAAAACCCTTCTCTTCAGAGATGCTTCAAAAACTCTTTTAGGGAGGATCAGGTTTATAGAAGTTTTTCCTCTGAATTTTAGGGAGTTTCTCAGGTTTAATGAATTAGAGTTAAATATAAAGGAAATTAGTATTGATAAGTTAAGCAAGAGAAATGTGGAGAGAGAATACCACAAAATTCTGCATAAAAAAGAAAAGATAAAGTTCTATTATAACCAATACCTGAAAGTGGGCTCTTTTCCAGAATGGTTTAAGTTAAAGGATATCCATGAATGGAGGAAAGTGCTGTTGGATGATTATTTCTCAATTATGCTCTTTAAGGATATTGTTCAGGTTTTTAAGCCGAAAGATCCTGTTGCTTTAGAAAAACTAGCCAGAGAGATTGCCAGATTCTCAACCCAAAGATTCTCTTACTCAAAGCTTTCAAACAGGCTGGATATCGACAGGGAGACGGTCAAGCTTTATTTGTATTACTTGAAGAGTTCAATGCTAATCTTTATTGCAGAAGTTTACACAAGAAACAAAAAGGAGAGAGAAAGGAGTGAAAAAAAAATTTATTTCTGGGAAGAAGGCTTAAGGGATGCTTTAGCTCAAGGGATGGATGTTTCACATAAGACAGAGAATGTAATCAGCTCCAGCTTAAACCAGATCGGTGTTTCGAGAAAGCCTTTTTTTAGTCCATTTTATTGGAAAAATAAATTTGAGGTTGATTTTGTCTTTGATGACGGAAAGGCTTTAATTCCGATAGAGGTGAAACACAGAAATAATCCAGATAAGATTAATGGTTTGCTGGAGTTTATGGAAAAATTCAAAGTGCAAAGAGGGTTGGTCATTACAAAAGATTTATTAGACGAAAAAACAATCAAAGGGAAAAAAATATTGTTCATTCCAGACTGGCTGTTCTTATCAATATGCAAATAAAAACCGCAATATTTTTCCAATCTTGATGATTTTATTGTAAAGTAGTAATTGTTTTAGGGGGTATCAAGCAAGGTGGAGAAAGATTGAAAACAAAAATCCAATGTTAAAGCAAAAAATATGTATCACGGTTTTAAGGGCTTAAAGATAAGTCAAGAGCAGGGATAACTAAGTAGTAGTTAAAAACGAAAGGTTTATAAAAAGCTTTTAAGTTTTTCTTAATTATGGCTGAAACCCAAGAGAATATTTATATACCTGGAAAACAATTAATTAAAGATATGGGGGAATCTAAGATAATTAAGATTTTGAAAAGCGAAGAAATTAGACCTACTGAATTAGAGAAATTTGCTGAAGAAGTAGCTGAAAAATGGAATTTGGATTTTAAGGAAGTTTATAATGGAATGCAAGTAGGCAGTTGGATGTATTGTTATTCTAGAGAAGGAAAAAATGGACTTTATGAAATTAATTATGATTTTTTATGTTTTGCTGAGCAAGAAGGAGTTGAAATTCCTGTTGAGCAGGCAGTAAAAAGAATTGAAGAAAATTTAGCTAAAAATTATTTTGGAGAAGATCTCTGGTTGCAAGATAAATACAAAAGATTATACATTAGACAAGCACCTAATCTTATAGAACCAGGTAAATACACTGTACGTGAAAACGGTAAACACATTGGGAAATATAATCTTAAACAACTTAGAATATTATTCTCACAAGTCTTCTAATGTTTCTTGATTGATTTTTTTGAATTCTGTAAAATAAAGTCTATTAATTTTATGCTTAATTATTAACCAGTATATGTTTCCTGGTCTTTCTTGCACTGCGTTAACAGCATCATTATGGGTTTTAGCATCAATATATGCGCATAATCTTATTATATTGCTTGATTCATTAGGATACATATAAAAGACTAATCTGCCTGCTTTTCTCAAAATTACAGAATTAAGATGATTTGGTGCTCCACCATAACAATGCGGTTCTGTCGCTTGTGGCTTGCGAGGTATTTGGCCTGCTTCTGCATAGTCTTTTATTCTGCCAATCCCTCTGACTGCACTTTCCCTATCAAAAATTTTGCTTTTATCCCTTTGTTTTCTAAAATAACTTGATGCTTCTATAATGTATTCTTTTTCTGCAGATAGTGATGTTCTCCGAGTATTTACTATATTAAGATTCTCTGTTAATTTTTTAATTGCTTTTTCCAATGTTATCTCCATCGCATTAACATCTGCTAAATTCTTTTTTGCTAATTTTTTTATTATATTTTTAATTATATTTTTAATTTCTCTAATGATCTTATTGACTTCTTTATCTTTAACAAGGAAATTGATATAGTCAATATTTGTGTTTAACGGCTCAACAGTCATTTCTATCAAAATAGCTAAATTATTTTCAACAGATTTTCCTTCTTTTAAGCTCGCTATTAAAGAATCTTTCTTTTTCAAAAAATTATCAAGAGCTAAAATAAATTGGTTAATTATATAACGATCTTCATCTGTCTTTGAAAAAAGTACTAATCTTCTTAACAATTGATTCAAATCCATTTTTGATTAAGTTTTTATTTGAAAATATAAAAATTTTCAGTTATTTTTTTTCCTATTATTTTTTTTTATCTTTTATTATCGTCGGGCATTTGAGAGATTTGTTGTTGCGAAAGCGACTTTTATTTCAAGAAATAAGTTAACAAATTTCTATAAGTTATACTGCAAACAGCTGAAAACAAATAAAAAGTATCTCCTAACTTCAAGAATCTGGTAGCCTACTATGAGCTTTATAAGTAATATAAATTATTTTTCTACTATTAGTAAGCAAAACATTTAAAAAAAATAATCATTAGAAGGTGTTTAAAATGGAAAGGATCAAAAAAGCAGGTGTGGGCTTAAGTGCTTTGATAACAATTTTTCTTTTATTAGGCGTGGCTTCAACAATGAACAGCTTCTCGCAGAGAAGAACTGGCGAACAGGTCATAGAGCCCTGGCAGCCCGCACAGGGATTATTTGGCAGCAATACAGTCCCAGCACTCGGGCAGGCAACACAATACCCAGGAACAATACAACCCTGGCTCAGCGCTAAAGAAGAGCCATTAAGGCCAAAAGAAGTGCAGTTCTTTGTACAAGGAACAATGATTCCAAAGATGACAACAGGAGAATTGCAGCTTTATGACGATAAGATAAGATCGTATGAGGGAAAGTTCGGGCCATATGCTTTCAATCCACTGCAAGACCTTCAGATAAGGCTTTGCTCACAGAACAGGTATGAGACAGACGCGCCAACTTGCGAAAAAGTGACAAGCACAGCATACATTAATGGATATGTTGTCTTTGGGTATGCGAACAAGCCAGATGAATATATTGGATATTATCCAAGAAGAAAATACACAGCATATTATGAAGTACTGACGAAAGACGGCAGAGTCATTGCAAGAAGCAACACAGCGCACATAAGGCTGCTGTATAGGATATAAGAAAATTCTTTAGTTGGAGAAGCGTCCTGTGAATAATGTCATAAAAAGCAGTGAAAAGCTCTTAAGTTAAACAAGATGTGTGTAAAATAATTTGTGCAGTAACTACAGAAAACTCTAAAGTTAAACAAGAGGCGTGCTGCTTGCACGCGGACTGATAGTTGTTGAAGTTTTTCTTTAAAGGGAGAATCGCTGAGTCTGTTGTAACTTTTTTTGTTCTTGCCTTTCTGCCCATAGTTGATCTTAAGAGCAGGAATCTTTTCTGAAGACAAAAATAAAAAGATTTATATATATGCCATATATTTCTATATATGTGATGTAATATGGTACAAGCTGTAATAAACATTGAAGAGCGTGCCAACAGGGTATTAAATATAGTGAAAGCTAAATTTGGCCTTAGAGACAAGTCCGAAGCTATAAACCTGGTGGTGGCTGAATACGAACAGAACTTTCTTGAGCCTGAATTAAGGCCAGAGTATATCAAAAAAGCCAGGAAAATAATGAAAAGCAAAAAGATACATGTTGGCAATATAGGGAACTTCAGAAAAAGATATGGAATCAAATAAGAATGTATGACATCAAAATAACCACTCACTTAGATAAGATCTTTCTCAAATTAGCAAAGAAAAACCCTAAACAGTTGAGAATAATTGATAAAAAGGTTGCAGAAATCATAAAAGATCCTCACAGGTATAAAAATTTAAGATCGCCCCTGAATAAATGGAAGAGAGTTCACATCGATAAACATTTTGTACTGCTTTTCTCGGTGGATGATGAACATAAAATCATAACTCTGGAAGATAATGATCATCATGATAACATCTATAAGTGATCTAAAGCCCTGAAAAGAGCCTGAGCTGAAGGAATGCAAACAACATGCCGTCGACAGAATAAGCAGAATGCCCAAAAATGGCATGAAAAATCTTTCAAAAAACAAACTCTTTTTCAGGAGTTTAAATGATCAGTTGAAATATCTTAAGCATCATCTGAAAATCTTTCAATCTCATTGAAAATCCTGCCAAATTCTTACAGAAATCTCCTTTTAAGGCAAATTCCATAGAGAAAGGTATGATATACATACTGAAAAACAAAGAACAGACAATCGCTCTCACAAATGAAAGGAAACAAGCGATCTTTGACCTTAACGGAACATTAGGGTTGAGCGAGAGGATCAGGAATGAAGAGATAAAGCTGCTGAAGAAGAAAAAGACTCTGGCAAAGCTGCAAAAGGCTGCCATAAAGAACAACATAAGCATAACACTTACTGATGGCAAAAGGATAGAGAGAATCAACAACACCAGCGAAACAACAATAAAAGAAACAAGCCAGCCATTAGAGCTGCTCGCAAGGCATGCGACAGACCACACACAATTCGCTTTTGCCAGCAAAAAAGACCTGAGGGTTCTGTACGGCAGAGACTTGGGATTAAAGGTAGTGCCGCAGTATTTCAAAGGATTCTTCGGGCAGAGCGGATCAAGGATAGAATTATCATACAAAGTTCATGATCTTCTTGTTTCTTACTTAGGGGACAGGGATTACAAGAATGCAGAGAAACTCATCAAAAAATATGTTGATCTTGATTTTGATTCCCTCCTCGCGAAAGCGATGTTCTCATTATTCAGCCTGAAAAGAAAAAAAAGAGACCCTGAAAAGAAAAAGAAAGGCAGGATTCTGGTGGCAGCAGCGAATCAGGAGATGCAGGATGAATTCCAATACAAGATAAGAACAGCATTAAGCCTGCCAACATACTCTTACAAGCACATCCCTTATCTTGATGTCAGATGCCCTAAGAAGGATGAGAAAAAAATAGAGAAAGAACTCAGTCAAAATTATGAAGCAGCAATCGCAAAGACAATACTCCTGCCAGCATTGCAGCCAGTTGAAGTCTTCAAGCCAACTTACACAAATCTAGTGCAGATAGGAGCTTATGAAGCGCAAGAGCGCACAAGAGGAGAAGGCGTAAGAGTTGGGGTGATTGACACAGGCATTGACTATAACCATGAGCAATTGAGAGCAAGGTTCTCTGATGAGAAAGGGTATGATTTTGTCAGCGAAACAACCAAACCGCAAGATGACAATGGCCATGGGACTCATGTAGCAGGCATAATCGCAGGAGAAGAGGTAGGAGTTGCGCCAGCTGCGCAATTGTTTGCGCTGAAAGCATTAGATGCGAGAGGCAGCGGAAGCGAAGCAGACATAATCTCTGCAATTGATTGGGCGATAGAGAATGGACTCCAAGTTCTGAACTTAAGCTTAGGGAGCAATTATGCCTCAAAAGCAGAGAAAGCAGCAATAGATGCAGCATTACAGGCAGGTATAGTAATAGCAGCTGCTGCAGGAAATGATGGCAATTCTGATTACACTTTTCCAGCAAGCTATGCAGGAGTGCTAAGCGTTGCAGCAGTGAATCACAAGAATGAGCATGCGTACTTCTCAAACTACAATGATGCAGTGAACATAAGCGCTCCAGGTGTCGAGATATTCTCTTGCTATAAAGGAAACTCATACATAGAGCTGTCAGGAACAAGCATGGCCACTCCTCACGTAGCGGGCGCTGCAGCTCTGGTGATCAGTTTAGCTGCTGATGCTCATCTCGAGGAGATCTTGGAAGCGACTGCGCTAGCTCTTGGTAAAGGCCAGAATTCCCACCTCTACTACGGAAGCGGCCTTGTCAGGGCTGATGAGGCAGTCGCTTCCATCATTTACAAAGAGACTGGAAAGAGGAGATAGTATGAAAGGCATATTTGAGTATGAACAAGGAAAAGAAGAGGAGACAAAAAAGCTGCTGAGAGATTATGGGTTGAAGTATATCAGAACAGTCCGCTTTGCGAATTATATAATATTCAAGTATGAGGAAGGAGAGGAATTGAATGCTGTTGCGATGGCGATGCGCGCAGGCAATCTCTCAAGACTCTCTCTTGAAAAAATAATTAGAACAAAGGAGGTGGAAAATGGCATTTAAACTGGTAAAAAGAGTTCTGTTTTATGGTATGCTTGCAGGGATCTATCTGATGGGATACTGCAAAGGGTATGATGACCATAAGCACCATAATTATGCTCTGGAAAGAGCCTACGAGCAAAAGAAAGAAGTTGTCCTAAAAGGGCTGGACGGTATGACTGATAAGGCATACCACGCCATAAAAGAATTGATAAAAGAAAATAGGGGTGAGAAAAAATGAGTTCAATAGGATTGAATGAAGAATTTGAAGATAATGAAGAACAAAGAAAAGAGGTTATTGTTGAGGTTGACAATTCTTCAACAGAAGAAGACAAACAAGGAGAAAACAAGAGGATGGGTGGATTAGATTATTCAGCGCTTCATGAGCGAGTCAAATCTTTTACAATGCAATACCGTCAAAGAATTAGCAAGACAGACAAACAACAAAGCTCATCAGTATATAGTGATCTTGAGAAAATTGCGGCAGATGATCAGTTGACACTAGTGAAAGCATTCGTAACAGACTCAGGGGATATCAGTGACAAATACAGCTTAGCGCAAAAACTCTACTTAGGGATATTGAAAAAAGTCAATGGGTTTGTTTACGCGTTAACAAAAGCAAAAATGGATGATAAGATAATAGATAAGTTTGCAAGGATGAAATTAGAAGATCTGGCAGCTAAAAAAGAAGAGGCAGAAGAGCTTGTGAAAACAGTAACCTCACAAAGGGATGCGTACCTAAAGAAGCATTTTGCTTTGGTGAAGGAATATAATGATGAGCTGATTGCAGCAGAAACATTCAAAGACTTAAGAGAAGAATGCAACAATGCAATAGCAGAACTTACAGAACAATCAAGGAACGACCCAGCAAATTCAGACCTTATTGAAGCAAGGCTCCAGGCTCAGAACGACCTTGCCATATTGAGCCAGAATTTCATACACGCAAACTACAAAGCCAAATCAATAGGTGACTTGATGAGAAACAACTACCCGAAATATGTCAGGGCAGCGTTATTTTCAGAAGCTCTGACAGAACAAGCGATGAACTTAGGGGTTGCTTATGATTTCTATGTGACTTTGTATGAGGAGCTTAAATCAACAAACGCGATGAAATTAAGAGACTTTAAGAGATGGGAAAGCCAGATATCCTATTTTGTCAAGAAGTACAATGCTGATGCAGACAACAGCGTAAAAGTGCTTGGCACGTTCATAGCAGCATACAACAAGTCAGCAAACAAACTCAATGGAGAGCCTCTGCTTGAGAAATACAGAAAAGCAATCTATGGCAGCCACGAGAAACTTCTTGAGCACCTCAAGAAAGTCAGAGATGAGACATTGTTTACAGATATAGAATGATCTGTGTTGAAGCAGAAAAAAATTCTTATTTTTTTTATTTTATTCAAAACTTATGAAGCGTTACTTCTGATCACTCTAATGTGCTTATGAGTGTTATTCACATTTTTTTTGGTTTTCTCCGCAGCAGGCTTAGATAAATTGGCCTGATTATTAGTTGGTACGGAACCGTTCTTATCAGAATCAATATCACTATAGTCTGCTGAAGATAAGGAAGCACTGGTTAGATTAGCGGTACCAGATGAATTCGCTACTTCAAGTGCCTTAGTTTGAGCTTTTTTCTGAAGAGTTTCATTTGCAGGCATGAAAGCAGCAGCATACACCCAAACAACAATCAGCAGGATACTGATCGCGATGACAATATTCCTTCCAGAAAAGAAACTTGGTTTTGAAGTATCTTGTCTATGTTTTTCAGGATCTTTTTTCTTAATGTTATCTGCTTTGGCTTTAGGCTTGCTGTCCTCAACTTTGTCTAGATCGCTGTCTTTGGCATCAACATTCTTGGCTTGCCTTTTTATAGCCTTTTTGACAGGCCTCTTGGCAGATGAATCCTCGGCCTTTTCAATAAGGGTCTTAGGGATCCTTTTAGGTCTTGAACTTTTAGGTCTTGAAGTATCCTTTGACATCTTCTTTTTAGCAGTCTTCTTCTTTACAGGGCTTTTTGATGAGGATTTTTTCTTTTTGGAGACTGCTGCAGCTGATTTTCTTTTAGAACTTTTACTGACACTCGCTTTAGCAGCAGTTTCTGCCTCTTTCTTCTTTTTCTCTTTTTCAGCAGCTTCTTTGGCAGCTTTGTCTAATTCCTCACTGAACTCTTCAGGGTAATCATTCAGGTCAGAGTCGCTCAGAATATCATCTTCCAACTCTTCACTCTCAATATCAAAACTGTAAGCATCAGTTGTACTGAAATCACTGAATTCCTCATCAGACTCCTTATCAAAGTCCTCATCATCTTTTTCAGGGTTCTTATTTGACATAAAGAACGGGTGAATATAGGTAGTAAATAAAGCTTTTGGAAAACAAAACAGTAATAAAAAAAGGGCTTTTTCAGCGAAGAAGAGTCTGTTTGCGAATAATGTCATAAAAAGCAGCAAGAAACTCTTAAACTGAATTCTAGGCGTCCTGTTTGGACGCGACTTATTATTTGTTGAAGTTTTTCTTTGAAAGAAAAATCATGGAGTTGTTGGCTGTTTTTTTTAGAGGAAGCAAGTATTCTCTGAAGATAAAAATTTATAGAGTAGATAGCAGATTTTGCCTGAAAGAGGTAAATCTATCTGCAGAAAAAAGAGTAAGAGAAATACAACAATTTCTTGAAACAGAGAACTCTGCCACAATATAGAATTGCGCCAAACAGGCGCACAAGAATCAAACAAAAGAAAATGCTCCTGAACAGGGTAAGTAGTCAAGAACTAATAACATCATAGATGTTCATGAATCAAATACAAAGCAAAACATGTTTAAGAGCCTATAAATAGCGAAGCTTTAAAAATAAAAGGAATTGCACAGGAGTCATGAATTTCCAGCATTTGATCAAGGTTGAAGATCCTCAGAAATATATAGACATGGCTTTCAATGAGGCGTCAAAGAAAGCGTATCAGGAGAGGCAGAAGAAAAGCCCAAAAAAGTGGACAAAAACAGACAAGTCCAGAAGAATAGAATCTCTCAGAGTAGAGACTGTGGCAAAAAGGCTGGCCAAAGACCTGAAGACTATAATAGAAAGCTTCCCTTCGATTGATAATCTTGACATATTCTATCAGGAACTGATAAAGACCGCGCTGGACTATGTCCATCTGAAGAAATCACTAGGCGCAGTGAACTGGCTGATAAACACCCTGAAGAGACTGCAGGCAGAATACGTCAGAAAGATCAAGAAGAGCAGGGCCATCAGGGACATGAATGCAGCAAGAAAGGAATTCTATGGCAGGGCAGTATCCTTGCTGAAGCAGATCAAGAAAGAGCTTGCATTTCTTGAGAACTCAAGAAAGATCATGAAAAGCTTTCCTGCAATAAAGACAGAGACTCCGACGGTGGCAATCGCTGGATTCCCTAATGTTGGAAAGAGCACATTATTGAAAGAGATCACAGGCAGCGAACCAAAGATAGCGAGCTACCCATTTACGACACAACAGCTGATGCTTGGCTACCTGAAAGATAAAGAGCAAGGCCTGAAGATACAATTCATAGACACTCCAGGACTGCTGGACAGGCCGCTGAAGAAAAGGAACATCATAGAAAAACAAGCTATACTTGCATTAAAGCATCTGGCAAAACTTATGTTGTTTGTCTTTGACGCAAGCGAGGAGTGCGGGTATGACTTGTTTGAACAGGAGAAATTGCTGAGAGACCTCAAGAAAGAGTTTAAGGTGAAAACAATAATAGCAGTCAATAAGTCAGATATCTCATCAGCAGCAGACCTGGAAGCGATGAAGAAAAAATACAGTGATGCAATCTTTGTGTCAGCTAAGAAAAAAGAAAATATAAGAGAGCTTACTGAAGAGATAAAGCGCAAGATAAAATTATTAAGAAAATGTTAAGAGAATAATGAATCAGAGAATCTTTGAGCTGAACTTTAGGCGCACTGCGAAAAGCTTATGACAGGGAACAGAGAGTCTTTTTGAATTGAAGAAAATGCACCAGAACCAAGCCTTAAGCTCTTCAGAACCATCCTTAAGTGGGACTAAATCCTTAAAATCAACAAGGTATTTCTAAGGGAAATGGCGTTATTCATCGATCTGATACTATTTATGATTTCTTGTTTTGCTTTAGTTGCAGGAGGGTATATCCTTGTCAGAACACTTCCGATAATCGCAAATGCGTTCAGGACGCATGAGTTTGTCATGAGTTTCATCCTGATGGCTGTGGCTACTAGCATACCTGAATTGTTTATAGGCATAACTTCAGCGACTCAAGGAAACTCTTCTTTAGCATTAGGAACAGTCATAGGAAGCAATATAGCAGATCTGACTTTAGTAGGTGGGATGGCGATAATTCTTGCCAGAGGGTTTAAATCAGAGCCAGATTCTAGAAGGGGGGCGTGGTCAATGCTGCCCTTGACTGCCCTGCCCCTTGTTCTGATGTTCATAGGCCATGAGCTCTCAAGGATGGATGGCCTGATCTTGCTCATAGTGTTCGCAGTCTATATGATATTCTTGCTTGCTAAGAGAAGAAATCATGAGATGCATGAGAAAGTGAGATTCTTTAAGCTGTTGCTTAGCCTGTTCTTGTTTATAGCAGGATTGTTTATCTTGTTCTATTCTGCAAAATATGCTGTCATCTATGCTTCAAGCATCGCTTTTGGAATGCTCATGCCTCCAATTCTCGTTGGCCTGTTCTTTTTAGCATTAGGAACGAGCCTGCCAGAGCTTATTTTTGAAGGGATCGCTGCCAGAAAGAAAAAGGCAGAGCTTGCTTTAGGAGACCTCATAGGAAGTGTGATAATTAATTCAACATTGGTCCTTGGTGTGACAGCAGTCATACAGCCTATAAAAGCTAATTTTTTCCTTTATCTTACGAGTGCGGTCTTTATGCTTGCGATAGTATTCTTGTTTGCTGTTTTTCTGGATACAGGCAGGCAATTAAGCTGGAAAGAAGGCATGGTTTTGGTGGTTTTTTATGTCCTGTTCTTGCTGATAGAGATGAATGTACCGAGAACGTTGTTTTAAGCAGATTAATGCAAAGAGACCGAAAGATTTAAATAGTTTGTGATTCTTATTTAAAAAGTTAACTGTTATTCAGTATATAAATCTTGAAGGTGTTTAAAATGCGACCAATAAAAAGATGTTCTGAGTGCGGAAGCACAAATTTGTTCATAAATCGAGAAAAAGGGGAGATTACCTGCAGAGACTGCGGCTTAGTTGTGGAGGACAAGATGATAGACCATGGCCAGGACTGGAGAGACTTTGAAGACGATAATGGTGTAAGCAGAAGAAGGACAGGATCTCCAATGACAAACACGCAATTTGATCAAGGGCTAGGCACTTCAATAGGACAAAGCGCAGACCTAAGCAAGCTAGGCGCGAAAGACAGAAACAAATTCTACAGATTGATAAAATGGCAGTACAGAATATCAAATGCAATAGAAAGAAACCTGAAATTAGCTTTGGCAGAGATGAAAAGAGTCTCAAACTATCTTAAACTGACAAAAAGTGTTGAGGAAGAAGCTGCGATGATATACAAGCAGGCAGTGCAAAGAGGCCTTGTAAGAGGAAGAAGCATGGAGAGCGTTGTGGCAGGAACACTATATGCAGCATGCAGAAGACATGAAGTCCCAAGAACACTAGACGAGCTAAGCGGAGCATCAGGAATAGAAAAAAAAGAGATAGGCAGAACATACCGCTTCATCGCAAGAGAGTTAGGGATAAGCATACTTCCGAGCAATCCAATAGATTACATAGCAAGATTCGCCTCAAGCCTTAAACTAGGCCCAGAGACGCAAAGCAAAGCAGTGGAGATACTTGATATTGCCCAGAAAAAGGAGATAACCAGCGGGAAAGGGCCAACAGGCATAGCAGCAGCCGCACTATATGTTTCAACACTCATAAACGGAGAAAAAAGGACACAAAGAGAGGTAGCAGATGTAGCAGGAGTCACAGAAGTCACAATAAGAAACAGATACAAAGAACTGCTTGAAAAACTCAAGCTGGGAAAAAAGATCAAAAAACAGAAAAAGAAAAGATTTTGATCTGAGACTAAATAATTAATTGAGGTAAAAAAATAAAATATGCGATTCATAAAAAAATGTCCTGAGTGCGGAAGCACGAACCTATTCATAAATCGAGAAAAAGGGGAGATTACCTGCAGAGACTGCGGCTTGGTCATTGAGGACAAGATGATAGACTATGGCCAGGACTGGAGAGACTTTGAGGATGACTCATCAAGAAACTCAAAGAGAAGAACAGGCGCCCCAATGACAAACACGCAATTTGATCAAGGGCTAGGCACTTCAATAGGACAAAGCGCAGACCTAAGCAAGCTAGGCGCGAAAGACAGAAACAAATTCTACAGATTGATAAAATGGCAGTACAGAATATCAAATGCAATAGAAAGAAACCTGAAATTAGCTTTGGCAGAGATGAAAAGAGTCTCAAACTATCTTAAACTGACAAAAAGTGTTGAGGAAGAAGCTGCGATGATATACAAGCAGGCAGTGCAAAGAGGCCTTGTAAGAGGAAGAAGCATGGAGAGCGTTGTGGCAGGAACACTATATGCAGCATGCAGAAGACATGAAGTCCCAAGAACACTAGACGAGCTAAGCGGAGCATCAGGAATAGAAAAAAAAGAGATAGGCAGAACATACCGCTTCATTACCCGAGAATTAGGGATAAGCATACTTCCGAGCAATCCAATAGATTATATAGCAAGATTTGCAGCAAGCCTTAAACTAGGCCCAGAGACGCAAAGCAAAGCAGTGGAGATACTTGAGATGGCCCAAAAGAAAGAACTGACAAGCGGAAGAGGACCAACAGGCATAGCAGCAGCCGCACTATATGTGGCTGCGTTGAAGTATGGCGAGAAAAGGACGCAAAGAGAAGTCGCAGATGTAGCAGGAGTCACAGAAGTCACAATAAGAAACAGATACAAAGAACTGCTTGAAAAACTCAAGCTAGACAAACAGATAAAGAAAAAGAAGAAAAGAAAATAAAACAGGAAAAAAGGGCTTAAAACTCACTCAAAACTAAAGAACTTCTCATCAAAATCAACAATCTTATCTTTCCTGATAAGCAATCCTTCTGATTTCAAAAGCTTGATCTTAGCAGCAACACCCCTGGCAAAACCACCGACCCGTCCATTGCTAAGAACAACACGATGACAAGGCACTGACTTGTATGGGTTCCTATTCAGAGCAACCCCAACAGCCCTGTAAACCTGGCCTTTTCTGCCAAGCTTCCTGCCGATCTCCTTATAAGTCGTAACTCTTCCTTTAGGGATCTTCTTGCATAAAGAATACACATCCTCAAAAAAAGTTCCTTTCTTCATCTTCAATCCTTCTTTACTTCTTCTTACCCTCTTTACTTATAATAAAGTAAATAGTCAGCCCAAAGAACAAGCCAAGAGATTTGAATAAGCTGAAGAAGAACAAGTTCCTAGCTCCAACAAAAGCGCTTTGATAAAAAGCTTTGCCTGCAAATAAAGATGTGTTGGCAGGCTCTGAAAAGCGGGAAGTCAAAAGCATAAAGCTAAGCACCAATGTTATGACAAACATCAACAGCAATCCAAAATAATCCTTTTTCATCTTATCAGGCCCTTAATGTCATCAAAACTGCCAGCTTTGCTCTTATACCTTGACGCAGCAGAAATTATCTTAGCCTTTGTGAATCCAAAGCCCTTTTTTCTGAACAACTTCTCATTGCTGATCAAGAACTGGCAGAATTGCGTCACGTTATGAGGCTTTCTTGTCTTATACATCCTTTCAAAATCAATCAATACAGGGTTTGCATCTTTTGTGACCAAGACATTAGTCAGAGGCCTGTGCATCTCTTCTTTATTCACCTTAAGCTTGTCAAGCATGAAACACTTGTCCAAGATCTTTAGGACAGCTTTCTTAAGACTTGATTTAGATGCTTTCACAATCCAATCCTTGAACGGCTTGCCATCCACAAACCTGTACACAAGAAAGCCTTTGCCAGACATCACAAACTTAGGACCAAGCCCGTGTTTATTGACGAACTTCAGCCACTTCGCTTCTTTTCGGATTGCTGTTTTGGCTTCAGAATAAGGCCTTTTAGTCTTGATAGCCACTAAATTACATTTATATTTTCCTGTGGATATAAGGCCTCTCCAACCCTTGTCAAAGAACTTGATATTTCTGATGCCTTTACTCTCCAGCTCAACTAAAACCTTGGACTTCTCAAACCTATAGATGAACAATTCCTCAAAAAACAAGCTCTTGACAGCAACCAACTTCTGAGAATAAAGCATAGTATCAGCAAAATTCAGGATAAAATCAGGATGAGACAAAGATGAGAACAACAAGAAGATCCTGCCATTATCCTTAAGAAATGGCCTTGCCTGTTCCAAGAACCTGTTGCACAGCTCAAACCCCCTCTTACCGCCCTCAATGGTTCTTATTCTTTTCTTACCCTCCTGAGGCAAGTAAGGCGGATTAAAAAAAATAGTATCAAAAAACTTAAGATATTTTCTGCCTAACTTATCAAACAGATCACTCCTGATCCAAATCACCTTTCTGGACAGCTTTCTGCAATGCTTGATCGCTTTCTCGCTGATATCAACTCCGACAACACTCTTGACAGACTTCTTTTTTAGAGCAGTCAAAGCAAGAATTCCAGAGCCAGTACCCATATCAAGAACATTGCCTTTCGCAAACTTCAGGACATACCTCTGCATGAAATAACTGTCCTCTCTGGGCTCATAGATCTCGCTAAACTCCATTTTAACACTCAGGAATATTCTCAACAGTGATTGCCTGTTCAGAACAGAAGTAATCCTTATCTATAAGAAACACTTTAGGAGTGAACTT
>CAYPUD010000001.1:0-6201 GCA_964413955.1 uncultured Methanosarcinales archaeon | reverse complement strand
TCATGCATGCCCTTGACAAACTCAGCTTTCTCCTCAATATAATCCTGACCCCAACTCATTACAAGAGCTCCTAGAGCAACTGAGAACGCAACGAGCAAAACTGTAGCGACTAATGGGCTAATTCCTTTTCTTCCCAGCATTTTGATTCCTCTTTTTTTAGTAAGTTTAAGATTCAAGTATTTAAAAAGCTTTTTGTTTTTATTGTTTTTATGTGGATCAGGATTTGAGAGGCTCTTTGCGTTGAACAAAATGTGAGCGAAACGATTGGAGCAATAACAGCAGAAAAGTTTTGAGTTAAACAAGAGGCGCGCGAGATAATGTGATTAGTAACTGCAGAAGCAGGGAACTCTTTAGCTGAACTTTAGGCGCGCGAAATAATGTTAGATGTAATAGTAAAAAACTCTTGGGTTGAATAAGAGGCGCGCTGCTTGCGCGCAACTGATATTTGTGGTTGTTTTTTTCTGAAAGAAAAATAGCGGAGTTATCGGCAGTTTTTTTAGATAGTGGAGTCAGTTCTTAAACAAAAAATCACTAGAGGCGGCATGGACACACATAACTTGAATTAACCCCGCAAAACAAAGTTTTTTATATTTCGTCTCAAATGAGTCTAATAGACCGAAGACTACGCTTGGCGGCAAAAGGCGCAGGAAAGTTGACTTGGCCCAAAAAAGATTTTTAGAAAAAATGGAGCAACTGACAAAAGAACAAAAAGATCAGATAAGGCAGCAATGCATATTCTGCCAGATAATAGATGGAAAAGTGGCTGCGAAAAAAGTTTATGAAGATGAAAAAGTCGTAGCGCTCCTTGATATCAATCCTGCAAATCCAGGACACATACTGCTTCTGCCGAAGGATCACATAGCAATAATGCCTCAAATGGACGATTCGCTTATCGGCTATATGGCAGTCATAGCAAAAAGACTAAGCCAGTCAATATTAAGAGCACTGCATGCGCAAGGCACAACGATATTTATCGCAAATGGAACAGCAGCAGGGCAGAGAGCGCCGCACTTCATGATGCACATAATCCCAAGGATGGAAGATGACAACATCGGATTAAAGCCTGAGATGAAAAAACAGAGTGAAGAAGAGATCGCCCAAGTCCACGCAGCATTGTTTCCTGCAATAAAAAAAGTGCTGGGCAAGGCAATTGAACCAGCCACAAAGCCAAAGAAAGAACTGGAAATCAGGAAAGAAACAAAGAATGCTGGCAGAACAGTCCAAACGCCTGGGGCACAAGTGACAAACCCAAAATTAGACGCTATAACAGACTTGTTAACAAAAAAATGACATGCGATATCTGTGAAAGGATCAAAAGCAAGAAAGGATTAGTCTATTTAAGCGAGAAAGTGGCGGTCTTCATTCCAGAGGAGGCTGTTACAAGAGGCCACATAGTCGTTGCTCCGATAGGACATTACCCTATACTTGAATCAGTCCCTGAAGAAACCATAAAAGAGATGTTCATAATCGCGAATAAGGTAGGAATAGCTGTCTTTGAAGGGTTGGGCGCGCAAGGGACAAATTTTCTTATACAGAACGGAACAGCAGCGGGCCAGGAATATCCTCATGTGATGCTGAACGTGATTCCAAGAAAAGAGAACGATGGGATTGATATGCTCTGGACACCAAAACAGATGACAGAAGAAGAGATGTCCACAATAGAACTGCAGTTAAAGGAACAGATGAAAGAAGGCGGAGAACAAAAACCTGCAGAGACAAGAGAGAGTGAAAAAAAAGATGGTGCAAAGAAAGAAAACGAAAAAAAAGAAGACTATAGGCTGAAGTCTTTGATCAGGATACCTTAAATAGACCTCAATCTTAAAAAAGCTCAACTCAACAGGCTAAACCTCATAGTTCTGAAGATTATTGCAACAACTGCAA
Source organism: uncultured Methanosarcinales archaeon (assembly GCA_964413955.1). GTDB lineage: Archaea > Nanobdellota > Nanobdellia > Woesearchaeales > ARS49 > JAFCDQ01. The sequence continues at coordinate 4,320 of CAYPUD010000001.1, read as the reverse complement.
ACATGGACAACAGAGCGACCATGATCAAAAAATCATTGACTAGCATAAAACAATAAGAAATAAGCCAAGTATTTAAAAATTTCTTAAAATTTAAAATCAGCTTAACATAGGAGAACCAACACGCCGCTGAACTCAACCAGCAAGAACAGGATAAATGCAAACAAGAACACAGGAACAAACGGCATGCCTGTCCTGATCTCAACAGACTCCAGCAAACCCTTTCTCTTGAGACCCTTCAATTTCTCAATGTCTTTCTTGTACAACCCCTCTTTCTTTGCTTTGAACTTAAAACCCTCCACTTCAATAGGCTTAGTGAGCCAGTCCCCTTCTGTCAATTCATCAACAGAGACTGTCTTTCTGAAACAAATGCTTTCCAGGCTCTTAGAAGCAATAAAAATTGCTAACAGCACAGGCAGGACCGCTAACATCACAGAAGCAGAGATCATCAAAGGGTCTTCTGTCTGAAGCAAAGCGAAGATAGAAACAACAGACAAAGCCAAGGAAAACATAAAAAGAAAAATTCTTTTTTTCAAGTGATGAGAAAAATTTCTCTTGAAGTCAGCTAAATGAGTGAGCGCCAAAACAACGATAAAAGCAATGCCATAGACTGCTCCTGCAACAGCAACACAAGCAAGAAAAACTATGATCGGATTGAACAATGATAACTTCAGACCCAATAATCCTCCTATGCCGATCAATAATTTGACATCGCCGCCGCCCCATTGGCCTGAGTAAAACAAAATTAGGCTGAAAGCAGCCAGAACAAGCATGCCTGCAAAACCTTCAACAAGAAAAGAGAAACCAAACTTCAGAGAGAACAAAATCCTGAGAGCTATCACGCAGGCAATAAAAGAATAACTAAGAGTATCAGGCACTTCTCTTGACCTGAAGTCAAAAATACTCGCCAAGACCAATACTAGCAAACCCAGAACATACAGGTAGATCATTTAGTTGACAAAAGCAGGAGAGTTAAAAAATATTTCTATAGCCAGCAACACAGAGTTTTCATATTAGCGAAAATACTCAGAAAATTTAAAAAGATTAAAAACACTGAGTAAGAAATGTTGCAGCATATTGCTATAAGCATAAGCAAGATAACAGACACTGATGTCTTTGTTGACAAGCTGAAGAGAACAACAGAAGAGTTCCTTAAGAGAAAAATACCTATCCTGACGCTGAACCTGCCTGAAACGGATTTTGACAAACTGAACAGAATAATCGCTTTAATCTCATCCTGGGAGAAGATCCACTCAGAGAAGATCAAAGTCAACTTCTTTGGAAAATGGTATGATCTTGCATGGAGAGTCGTAGAAGAGATAAAGAACCTGATTGACGAGACAAAAGATTATGACGGCTTTTTTCTCAACCTCTGCATCGCGTATGATGGCCAGGAAGAGATAGTCGACGCCTGCAGACTGCTCGCAAAACAAGCAAAAATCGAAAAGATAAGCCCTGACAACATAAGTAAAACAGACATCAAAGATAATATCTATACATCAGCATTCATGCCCCCTCAAAAGATTTTCATCCTGGGAGGCAGAAAAAGCATTGGGGGATTCTTACTATGGGACTCAGAAAAAGCAGACATAATATTTCTTGACAAACACTTTGACAACATAAACACAGAGGAAATCATATGATCAGGACAATCATTTTTGATTTTGACGGAACAATTGCAGATACTCTTCCGATAGTCATAAAGAATGCAGGCAAGCTATGCAAAGCGCTTGGCCTGAAACAAATCAAATATACTCCAAAGATAAGAGACAAGAGCCTAAGAGACTTCCTGAGGAAAGAATTGAAGATATCAATATTCAAGCAGATGGCATATGTCAGAAAACTCAGGAAACTGCTTGCGCCAGAACTGAAGGAAGCAAAAGTGTTCGAAGGAATAAAACAAACCATTGACAGGCTGTCAGAACAATTCAGGATAGGCATTCTCACTTCAAACTCAAAAGAGATAGTGGAGAAAGTATTGCAGGACAACAAGATAAGCACCATAGATTTCATCTCATCAGAAAGCTCAATATTCGGCAAGCACAGAAGACTGAGAAAAGTGCTGAGGAAACAAAGGCTTAGGAAGAATGAAGTGATATATGTCGGGGATGAAGTGCGGGACATAGAAGCGAGCAAAAAAGCAGGCATAAGAATAATTGCGGTCAGCTATGGCTTCAACTCAGAAAAAGCGCTGCTTGAGAATGCTCCTGACGGACTAGCAGAAACACCCAAAGAAATAATCAAAGCAGTCCAAGAAATGAACAAATCCTGAAAGATGACAAACAACATAATAATGCTTAATAATGCTCTGCATACAAAAAAACAAAAATATCCGTAATATTTATAAAAACAAAAACCTTACTGCATAAAATCAAAGAGGTGGTCACTTATGAAAAAGAAGAAAGTTAGCAGGAAGGCTAAAGTCAGATCTGCGATCAAATCCACAAAACCAAAGAAAAAGACTCTGAGAATCAGGCTTGATAAAGAATTCAAACTTTCAGAGAATATTCCTACAAGGAACAATAACGCAAAACTCTTTCTGGCAGGAACTATTTTTGTGGCAATAATAATCCTGTTGATAATCTTATTTTATTCAGGAAACCTGATAGGTGGTGCCACCAAGACACAATGCGACACGCCAAAATGCTTCATCGAAAAGGCAAATGCTTGCGAGCCAGCAGAATATATAACAACAATAGGCACAACAACAATAAAGATGGAGATCAAACAAGGATGCAGGCTCAAGAAAACAATACTTTCACTTGACGAAACAGAACCACAGGAAATAAGAGAATACTTCAAAGGAAAATCAATGACCTGCGATTATGAGAAAGACAATTTTGATAATGACTTTGCATTCCAGATATCAGGCCCATTAGATAATTGCAAAGGAGACCTTGTAGATGCGATCAAAGCAGTGATATAAAAAAATGGCAAAAAAAGAAAAAATAGATATAAACATAGACAAGCTTGAAGAAGAGATTAAAGCAATCAGAAGAATAAGACATAAGAGCATAAGCAACAAGACAGTTCTTGGAGTTGTAGCAATTGTAGGCTTAGCGGCACTGATACTTATAATAGCGCTAATGCTGGGAGAAATAGAGCCGTCAGGGTCAGCAGGGATAAAAACCTGCCATTCAGATTCCTGCTTCATAAAAGCAGCAAATAATTGCGAGCCCGCAATATACAACACACGAATAGAATCATTGGCTTTAAGGTTTGAGTCAACAAAAGACTGCAAGCTGATAAAGAAGGTCATAGATGTTGATGATACAGAGCCAGAAAAAATACAGGAACTGTTCCTAGGAACTACGATGGTCTGCCCTTTCCAAAAAGGAGACTTCAACAAAAAATACATTGAGCAGATATCTTATGATATGCTCACTTGCAAAGGAAACTTAGTGGAAGCTATAAAGAAAATATTATAAAACTTTAAATAGTTCAAGGCCTTACTCAAAAAAAAATGTTGTTGAAATGGAGAAAAAGGTATAATGGAAGAGAAAAAAAGAATCAGGGAAGAGAACGCAATTATATTAGACTTCTTGCCGCATGGCTATCCTTTCGACAACAGGCCTATGCATAGGAAAGAGCCAATAGCACAAGCAATAGGAACTGAGAGATTCACTCTGCTTGAGTTGGTGCCAAGAAAAGATGTATTCTTGCAGCCATTAGAGGAAGTGTACATTGGCGAAGGCAAAAGAGACAAGATCCACCATATAGCAGGAAGGCTGAAGATAGATAAATTGACTGCCACAGCCAAAAACGAACTGGAATTTGTCGTGAAGGACCTTGTAAAAAAGAATGAGAAGAAATTTGTGGAATTCTTTAACACAGCGCATCCTCTAACAACAAGAATGCACCAGATAGAACTCATACCTGGCTGCGGAAAAAAACACATGTGGGCAATCATAGAGAAAAGAAGAGAAAAAGCATTTGAGAGTTTTGAAGACATAAAGAAAAGGGTAAATCTCATGCCAGACCCAGAAAAAGCAATAGTCAAAAGAATAATGGCAGAGATAGAAGGCCTTGAAAAGCATAACCTCTTTGTTGACAACTCCTGAAAGAGCCGAATTCTGTGCTTTCAAGGCTTGTAGTGGGTACTATTTAAATTTAGTAAAAAGATTTAAATATTTGATTGCTTAACCTTTGGTTGGCAGTGAAAGCTGCCATCGCACTGCGGAACTTCTTCTTGAGTTCCGCATTTTAAACCATTCATCTTAACTGAGTTGTAAAAGGGGGTGTGCAGGATGTATGAGCCAGAAAAAAAGATCCAGATTCAAGACCAGATCAGAACAAACCTGTTAAGAAAAGGCTTAGATCCGA